>DSBN01000276.1 GCA_011046055.1 Sediminispirochaeta sp.
ACCCCCGCCGCAACCAAACCGCCGACCACCCCAAGCCAGACATTTTCATCTACCGTGAGAATCCCCGGAAAAATCAACGCGCCTAAAGCAGCATAGGGAATATTCTTGAGCATCCGTACCAGGCGGGGGGGGAGTTTTTCCTTATCAATGAGGACGAAAGGCAGCAGTCGCGGAATATAAGTGACCAAAGCCATCCCGAAGATCAAGAGCCAGACCGAGTAATTCATACATCTTCTCCCGCTTGAAGTTTTGGCTGAAAAAGTTCCATCAAAAGTACCGCCCCCACCGTAGCGCCGATGATCGCCCAGCCGGAAGCCATGATCTGGCCGAAACCGTAGTTCAGCCCTCCGGCGGTAAGGGCCAAGAACAGCGCGCGGCGGTGCTTCCTGACGCTGGGAATCAGGAGCCCAATGAACATGGCGTAGAGGGCGATGCTCATCCCCGCCTGGACCGCCTCGGGGAGCAAGGAACCGGCGACAAAGCCGAGGCCGGAGTTCAGCACCCAGCTGGAATAGGCCATACCGGCGACGCCGAAGAGGAAGGGGGAAGAGAGACGCCCCTCTCTCACAGCGGAGACGGCGAAGACCTCGTCGGTGATCCCGAAGGCGTAGATGAGTCGGCGGTAGAGTGGTTCGGGGAGGGCTTTTTCATGGATAGTCATGCTCATCAGCATGTGGCGGATGTTTACGATGAAGGTGGAAAATACGATCTCGATGACTCCGACGCCGAGTCCGATCATCCCCAGGGCCATGAATTGGGAGGCTCCGGCGAAAACGAAGATGCTCATCCCCATGGTCTGGATGAGGCTGAGGCCGGTGTTTTTGCCCAACAGGCCGAAGGCCAGGGCGATGGGCATATAGCCCAGGGCGATGCTAACCCCGGCTTTGACCCCATGGCTGAAGGTCGTGGCCGGTTCGGTGATGGTGTCGTGTAATTCCATAGTGTTTCCGATCAGTTCATATTGCTGCGAGCAATCTATCCAGAAAGAGACTCAGAGCCAGTAAGTCGGCGCTGCCGCCGCAGCTGATGCCCCGATCATTGCAGTCTCGGTTCATCGCCTCTATAAATCTTCGGCCTTCGCGGCTCAGCACTCCGCCTCGCCGCAGCGCTTCGGCCGCCCAAATCCGCAGGTGTCGCAGGGCTGGGTAGCCGCCGCGGGAGAGCACGGTGCTGTCTTCGACCACCAGTATCAGGTGGAGGAGAAGGTGCTGAGCAATGCTGTCCAGATCGATGATACCGTATTGGCGCAAGCTTTGCAGCAGCGGCAGTGACACGGTGAGGACGGCGGGAAATCCCGCCTCCGCCTCGCCGCGGATTCCGCTCACTCCATAGTGATAGTACAGTTTTTCACCGGCCGTCAAGGGGCGCTGCTTTTTTTCCGTCAGTGGTACGGCGAGCTCCCGGGAGACGATGCCCCGAACCATTTCCGCGGCGCAGTGCAGGATTTCCCGGGGTTCCGGGGCGTTGCGAGAGCGCCACGACGGCGAGAGCCGCTGCGCATTGCGGTAGCCGGCGGCGGTGGCCACGAGACCGAGGGAGAAGATTGCCCCTTTGTGGGTATTGACTCCGCCGGTAGCCTCGAACATCGCCGATTCGGCCTGGAGACCGATTTTGCGGGCGGCGCCAAAAGCTGCTTTCGGGGCAAGTGATTCCAGGCGGCTTTCGAAGCCCCGCTCGTACATGCCCTGAAAATACCCCTCCAGGACCTCGGCGCTGCGGTAAAAGGTCTCCAGGTCCATGTCGGTGTGGGCGCCGGAGTCGAAGCGGTCGACCAAGCCCGGTTTGGGGCCCGCCCATGCTTCATCCCGGAGGGCTGAGGCGGCCAGGGTGCCGATGTCTTGAGAGAAGAGTTCCCGTGGGATAGCCTCACTTTTAACCAGTGGGGTCATTTTTTTTATCCTGGCCAAAATAGCTGAGTAGGAGGTGGTCCAAGTAGCTCCTGATTTCATCGGGGCTGTGGCGCCGGGATCGGGCGCACTCGAAGGCTGGCTGGTCGCAGAGAAAGCAGCGTCGGCGGGGTTGATGAAGTTCGTCCCGACGCAGCGTCCTGCCACGAGTGTCGTAAACGTCGAAGTCGAAGAGCCGGCCCAGGGGGTGGGATTCTTCGAGTCGGATGCAGAGCTCCTTGAGTTTGAGCGCTTCCCCCCGAATCATGAACAGAGCCTCCCGTCCGCAGGGGCCGTAGACAATGTTTGTGCGGAGGATGTTCAAGTTTTCCCGGGACAGAAGCTCCAGCAGGGCTTGTTCTCCGGATTTGTGCGCTGGAACGTACCCGGGGTCATCCTTGTCGGGTCCGGGTATGTTGAGGGTGAAGGCTATCACCGGGAGGCCGAACTCCCGTTGGAGACGGCTGCGGGTTGCGGCGCGGGCCTCTCGGCGCGACAGGAGGGCGTGCAGTTTATTCATTTAGTCTTTTACCTGGTGAATCACATCGAGGATGGTTCCATCGCGGTACTCCACCACGCCGACTATCTTTTTTTCAAACTGCACCGGTTCGGGGCGGCCGGTGACTTTTTCAGCCTTCTGGTACAGCTCTTCGATGCTGTAGAGGGGCAGATGCTTGGTTTTCAGGCGGTCGTAAATGTCCCGTCGCCGGGGGTTCACCGCTACCCCGTAGTCGGTGACCAGTACATCGGCGGTCTCACCGGGGGTGATGACGGTGTTCACCCGGTCGACCACCGTCGCACTGCGCCCGCGAAAGAGCGGGGCTACAATCACCGAGATGCCCGCGCCGATGGCGGTGTCGGAGTGGCCGCCGGAGGCTCCCCGGATCACGCCGTCGGAGCCGGTGAGCACGTTCACGTTGAAATCGGTGTCGATTTCCATGGCGCTGAGGATGACCACGTTGATTTTGTTGGTGGCGCAGCCTTTGTTGTGAGGGTTGGCGTAGTAGGAGGCGTCGATCTCGGTGTGGTAGCGGTTCTCCCCGATGGAGCGGATTGCCTCCTGGTCGAAGCTCTGCACGTCCAGAAGCCGTTTGATCAGCCCCTCCTCGTGGAGTCGGACGATGCTGCCGGTGATCCCGCCCAGGGCGAAACTGGCGGTGTAGCCCTTGCGGAGCATTACGTCCCTCATGAAGTTGCTGACCGCCAGGGAGATGCTGCCCGATCCAGTCTGAAGGGAGAAGCCGTCCTCCATGTAACCGGAGTGCTCGATCACATGGGTGGCGTATTCGGCGATCAAAATGTCACGGGGGTTGCGGGTCATCCGCAAGGCGCCGGAGCTTATCCCCTCGGGGTCGCCGATCTGATCGACCTGCACTATGTAGTCCACGTGATCCTGGTGGATGCTGAAGGGGGTGTTGGGGTACTCCACCAGATTGTCGGTGATCAGAACCACCTTCTCAGCGTATTCGGCGTCCACCATGGCGTAGCCGAGGCTGCCGCAGGCCGAAGGGCCGGTGTAGCCGTTGGCGTTGCCGTAGACGTCACTGGAGGGAACTCCCAGAAAAGCGATGTCGACCTTCAGCTCTCCCGATTCGATCATCCGTGCCCGGCCTCCGTGGGTGTGAAAGAGGACCGGCGTTTCCATCAGACCGTGTGAGACCTCTTCGGCCAGCTTGTCCCGCAGACCGCTGGTGATCAGACGGCTGACCACCCCGTTCTTGATATGGCGAATCAGAGGGTTGTGAGCCCGGGTCAGCGAGCTGGAGGCGAGGGTGAGGTTCTTGATTCCCAGGTTGGCGATGACGTCCATCACCATGTTCAGGACCATGTCGCCGTCCCGCAGGTGGTGGTGGAAGGAGACACACATTCCATCCCGAAGACCGCTCTTGAGAATCGCCTGCTCCAGGCTCTCGACGATTTTGTTGAGCCGGGGGAGAGTGCGGGAGCCTTTCTGCTTCCGTACCAGTGGAGTGTTGGCGAAGGCGCCTTCAAAGTGTTTGATCTCCTTGAACCCGGGTATCTTGCTTGGGATATCGCGTCCGGCGGCCTTTTTAGGCATGGGCGGCCTCCTCTTGGATTTCATCGAGGTAGAGGCCCGAGACGTGGGCCAGCTCTAGGGTACGGCGGGCCCTCTCGACAACGGGTTTGTCCACCATTCTGCCGTTCAGCGTGGCTACCCCGCTGCCCTCCTCTTCGGCGGCTTCAATAGCGCGGATGACCCGCCGGGCGTGGTTGATCTCCTCGATGCTGGGGGTGTAGATCTCGTGGACGATGCCGACCTGGCGGGGGTTGATCACCGACTTGCCGTCGAAGCCCATCCCCTTGATCAGCTCCACCTCTCGGCGAAAGCCCGCCTCGTCGTTGACGTCGGCGAAGACGCTGTCGATCACGTGGAGCCCCGCCGCCCGGCCGGCCAGAAGTATCTCCTGACGGGCGGTGAAGAGCTCGGTGCCCTCCCGGCTGCGGGTGGTGTGAAGGTTGGTCACGAAGTCTTCGGCGCCGAAGGCAACCCCAACCAAGCGGTCGCTGGCCTCGGTGATACGGCTCACGTTGACCACCCCTCGGGCGTTTTCGATGGCCGCGAAGAGTTTGATTTCGTTCTTTGGGAGGCCCAGTTTTTTTTCCAAAATACCGAGTTTTTCATCCGCCTCCATGATATCCTCGGGACTTTCGGTCTTTGGGAGCCGGATGACGTCGGGGCGGGCGCGGACCATCGCCTCCAGGTCGTCCTCTCCATAGGGGCTGTGGAGGGAGTTTATCCGGACCACCGTCTCGGTGTTTTCGTAGTCGATACATTTGAGGGCGCGAAAGATCAGAAAGCGGGCGGCGTCCTTCTCATGGACCGAGACCGAATCTTCCAGGTCGAACATCACCGAATCGGCCCGGTAGATGTGGGCATCCTTGACCATATTGGGGTTGTTGCCCGGGACGTAGAGCATGGTTCGGCGTAGTTTCATTGAATCTCCTCCCAACGAAGAGATTGGATACCCGCCGCTCGGTAGAGGGCCGTCTCCAAGCGCGCCTGAATGACGCAGTCCAAGGCGCCGCGGTCGTCCACATCCACCAGCGCGGAGTTGACCTCCATCCGTTCCAGAATGTCTTCGATCTGGCGTCGAATGTGGCGGCCGAACCGCTTCTCCACAATACTCTTCAGCTTGATCTCCACTCTATTTTCGCTGTGGCCCTTGACGGTGATCATCACGTCGCTGGACTCCAGGGTCCCGGCCTTGCCGGTACGGATCAGATTCATGGCTCCCCCTTTATTTTGCTCATCGTCGTCAGTGACGGCGGTCTTTTTCTTTTTTTAGCCGCTCGATGACCGGCCGTGCCTCCGCGCTGCCGAGGTAACGCCAGGTAGTCTCAGGCACTATTTTCTTCACCTCGTCCATACGCTCCTGCCGGATGAGATCCCGTACGGTGGAGGCGCTGACCGCCCGTCCCCCCTGCTCCAGCCGGTGGATCTCCTCCAGTTCGATCCCGTAGGTCGGGAGAATATCCTTCATCGCTCGGTTGTAAGCGGCGGTCACCGGACAGTAGGGCTCATGCCCCACCATTCTCCGCTTGATACCGAACAGCGGCGCGATCCGTGAGGCGAATATATGCAGATCGAGCCCCGCGTGGGTTCGCACGATGTCGTCGGGATTGCGGATAAAGTAAGTGGGAAAGGTAGCGCTGGAGATAATATACGGTCCCCCCGGATGTACCCGAACGTTGGAAAGGTCCGCGGTGCCCTCTCGGACCATCCGCAAACGGTGCGCCGCGGGAAAGAGCGAACGATCCTCGGAAACCACGAAGAGGTGGACCACTCCCCGACTCTCATCGACTGTCGAGCCGTACAGTTCCTCCGCTCGGCGGGAGGCCTGCTCCACCAGGTAGCGATGCCCCTTGGTGAAGGGGTTGCAGTTCATCACCAGAGCGACGTTAGCCGCCTCAGTGGCTGAGCGTTCTTGGTCAGCGCCCTCGCTCATAGCCCACTCCAGCAGCCCGCCGCCGGGTTTTTCCAGCAGTACGATCTCCTCGGGGTACTCGCCGACGCTTTGAAAACCCAGATCCTCAAAGGCCGCGCGGTTACGGGGCCGGGAGAAAACGAAAAGACGTTCCCGATTTCTCCGGTAGGCTTCCATTTCCAGATGGCTGACGATGGTGTTGGTCAGGGCCAGGCCTTGAAACTCGGGCTCAACCCCCACGCACTTGATCACCCCCCCGGCCAGGGAGCCGGTGGCCACAATGCGCGAGCCCTCTTTCATCACCACCGTGTAGTCCACGTCGCTGTCGTAAGACAAAGAAAGCCGGTGGAGGAAATCCTCTACCGGCTTTCGTTCAGCAGTTTCGTCAGTTTGTATAATTTCGGTATTAAATCCGTAGTCGCCCATACGCTTTCAGGCTCTATACTAATACGCTTTGGCAAAAATTGCACGATATTTTGCGGTTTTTCCGCATCGGATGCAGCTCTTTCCTTCCAGCCCTTCCTGGTCGAAAGGCAGCACGCGGATCGTCGCTTTGGTGTCCTCCTTGATCGCCGCCTCGCACTCCGGGTCACCGCACCAGTGGCTGTCCGCAAAACCGCCGTCCTCCTCGAAGAGCGTCTTGAAGTCCGAGTACCTGTTGAAGCGGTAGGTGTGTTCCCGCCGGTTGGCCAGGGCTTTTTCGTAGAGGTCTCGCTGAATCTCCTCCAGCAGCTCCTTGACACGGGAGGGTACTCGCTCGATCTCCACCGCCTCTTTCTCCCCGGTGTCCCGGCGGACCAGCATGGCCTTGTGATTCTCCATGTCCCGGGGCCCGATCTCCACTCTCACCGGTACACCGCGCATCTCCCACTCGGCAAACTTCCAGCCCGGGGAGTTAGCGTCGTCGTCATCGTAGGCGACCTTGAACTCCCCCTTCAGCTCTTGGTAGAGCTTCGACGCATAGTCGGTCACCTCGGTTTTGTTCTTGTTTTTGAAAATCGGGACGACAACCACTTCGGTGGGGGCCAGCCGCGGGGGCACCACCAAGCCCTTGTCGTCGGAGTGGGTCATTATCAGGGCCCCGATCAGCCGGGTCGAAACACCCCAAGAGGTGGCCCAGACGTAATCGAGCTTGCCCTCCTTGGTCTGATAGGTGACGTCGAAGGCTTTGGCGAAATTTTGGCCCAGGAAGTGGCTGGTGCCAGCCTGCAGAGCCTTGCGGTCCTGCATCATCGCTTCGATGGCGTAGGTATCGATGGCCCCGGCGAACTTTTCACTCTCGCTCTTACGGCCGGTGAGCACGGGGATGGCCATGTACTCCTCGACGAAACGGCGATAGACATCCAGCATCCGCAGGGTCTCTTCCTCGGCCTCTTCACTGGTCTCGTGGGCGGTATGCCCCTCCTGCCACAAAAATTCGGTGGTCCGCAAAAATAGCCGGGTTCTCTTCTCCCAGCGCAGTACGTTGGCCCACTGGTTGATCAGCAGCGGCAGGTCACGGAAGGACTGGATCCACTTTTTGTACATACTCCATATGAT
>DSBN01000032.1 GCA_011046055.1 Sediminispirochaeta sp.
CCGTGGTACAATTCGGAATACGCCGCAGGTAATCGTTCCCTTCCCGGAGAGTAATCAAAAAACCGGACAACATTGATCCTACGGCAATATGGGGCAGCCGCTCCATATTGCCGGCTTCTATAAAGAGGAAATTTTATGCTATACGCCCAAATAATAAACGCGGTGATGCTCGGTTGCACCTATTCCCTCGTCGCGATCGGCTTCTCGCTCTTCTTCGGAGTATTGGATACGGTCGTTTTCTGTACTGGAGACGTGGCCATCTTCAGTTCTTTTTCCGTCGTACTCTTGGTCCAGATCACAGCCCTCTACGCCCTGCTGATCGGACTCTTCAACCCGTTTTTCTCTATTCTGATCACCGTGCTGCTGGCGGCGGTCATCACCGCGGCACTGATGGTCATTATGTACCAGCTGGTAATCAAGCCCTTTGAAAACAAGAGCAGCCTGATGCCCCTGCTGAGTACCATCGCCGCCGGTATCGCGCTGCGCGAGTTGATCGGCATCTTTTTTCCGCAGGGGAGAAACCCCCGCTCTTTTCCCGAGCTGCTGTCCATGGAGAGAATTTTCGAGGCTCTACCGGGAATTTCGTGGAGAAACGGTATAATCATTCTAGCTACTATCCTGATTGTCGCCCTGTTACACTGGTTCATCAACAAGACGAAAATCGGACTCTCCATTCAAGCGGTCTCGCAAAACCGTGAAGCCGCCACTATGGTGGGTATAAATCGGAACTTGGTCATTTACGTGACCTTTATCGTCGGAGGTTTGATTCTCGGCTTCAGCGGATTTTTGATAGGCTCCTACTATTCGGTGATTCGCTTCGATTTGGGGGCTTCCTTCGGTTTGAAGGGGTTTTCCGCCGCGGTGGTCGGCGGACTGGGCAACCTCTACGGCGCCATTGTCGGCAGCATGCTGATAGCCTTCGCCGAGGTCTTCGTCAGTGCCTACATTCCCGGCGGGACGGCCTATGCGGGTATCGCCGCTTTTGTCCTGGTCCTTCTGTTCATCCTCTTCAAACCCGAGGGAGTCTTGGGCAGCCGTTCGATCGAGAAAGTATAAAAGGAAGGGATATACCGGTGACAGACAGACAAACACACCTGCAAAACACAGGCAAATTCGTAGCACCGCTGGGGGTACTAATATTTTTCGCCGCTATGGCCCTGGCAATCACAATGAACCTTTGGACCACCCTCGCGGTGGTGGTGGTTCTCACGGCGCTTCTGATTTTTGGAGAAAAAAGAGGCTTCGTAGAGACCGCGTACAAAATGGTCGAAAAAAACTACAAAATCACCGTCGCTGTTTTTGTAGCAGCCCTGCTCCTCTTCCCCATCGCCCTTAGGGGCAACAGTTACTTCCTCCACATCCTGGTCATCGCCGGGATATACGCGATGGTCGCCCTGGGTTTGAACTTTCAAATCGGCAGTATGGGGCAGGTCAACTTCGCCCCGGCGGCGATGTTCGGTATCGGGGCCTACACCTCAGCCATGGTCAGCGTCCATTACGGGGCTTCTCCCTGGCTTGGGATGATCGCGGCTGTTATAGTGACCGCCGGAATGGGGGTGGTCTTCGGCTTCCCCGCCCTGAAAACCCGGGGCTTCTACTTCTCTCTGGTGACCATCGCCGTGCAGACGATTTTCGTGCTCCTGGTGGTCAACACCGATTGGCTCGGCGGCCCCAACGGTATCCCGGGAATACCGGCCTTCTCGCTCTTCGGCCGATCGCTGAAACAGACGGGAAATCTATTCGGGATGCTTCTCCCCTACCAAATCAACTACATCTACCTGACCTTCTTTTTGCTGATACTTTTGATTATCGTTGCCCGAAGACTCTACACCTCCCGTTTCGGCTTGGCCTGGAACGCCATCGAAGAGGACGAGATAGTCGCCGCCACCCAGGGAATAAACCTCACCAAGCTGAAGCTACTCTCCTTTTCTATAGGTTCGGTTTTCGCCGGAATCGCCGGTTCGATATACGCCCACTACACCAGCTTCATCGGTACCGAGGACTTCGACTTCAACAAGTCCTTGATCCTGATCTGTATGGTACTGCTAGGCGGAATGGACAACCCCGTAGGCGTCACTCTCGGGGCGGTACTGCTGACGGTGATCGATGAGAAGCTGCGGGTGTTCGCGGATTATCGGATGTTGATGTACTCGGTCATTTTGATAGTGGTCCTGGTGGTCCGGGCGCAAGGCCTACTGCCAAAGCGCAATCGAACATACCCCGGTACGGAGGAGGGCTGATAGATGGATACTCTACTGAAAACCAAGGACCTAACTATCAATTTTGGCGGCCTCCTGGCGGTGAACAAGGTCAACTGTGAAATGAACAACGAAGTTCTGGGGCTCATCGGCCCCAACGGATCGGGAAAGACCACCTTCCTCAACCTCATCAGCGGCATCTATAACGCCACCGACGGTGAGATCGAGTTTCAGGGGCGGAACATTACTAAACTACAGGCCAGCGATATCAGAAGTATCGGTATCGCCCGTACCTTCCAGACCAACCGCCTCTGCTTGAAGCTCACCGTTCTGGACAACATGCTGCTGGGGCTTTTTTCGAAGCAGCAGATCCGATGGTGGGAGACTATTTTCAATCAAAAAAAGCACCACCTCGAGCTCCGAGTGAACATAGACAAATGTCTCCACGTACTCTCCTACTTCAACGAAGAACTGGTCGAACAAAAGTACGAGCTCATCGACACCATTCCCCTGATCGACCGGAGGAGGATCGAGATCGCGCGAGCCCTGGTCAGCGACCCGGCCTTGCTGCTGCTGGACGAACCCACCGCCGGCCTGAATCCCCAAGAGACTCACAGCATTGTAGAAGACCTCAAAAAGATTCGAGAGAAGACGGGGATCAGTATGATATTTATCGAACACGACATGGGAGTGATATCAACGATCGCCGACCGCGTTGTTGTCCTGAACGCCGGGCAAATAATCGCCGAAGGCTCTTTCGCCGAAGTTTCGAAGAACGAAGAAGTGCGAAGCGCGTACTTGGGGAGTTGAACATGCTGCTAAGACTATCGAATGTACACACAAAATACGGCCAGATCCCGATGCTCCATGGAGTCTCTATCGAGATAGATACGGGAGAGGCGGTCTGCGTACTGGGGTCCAACGGTGCGGGGAAGACCACCCTGCTGAAGACGATCATCGGGGTGGTGAAACCCTTCAAGGGTGAAGTCTTCTTCCGCGATCAGGATATCAGCCTTGCGGCCTCCCACAAGATCATCGAGGCGGGAATTGCCATCGTTCCAGAGAGGGAGGGCCTCTTTCCCAAGCTTTCGGTGGAGGACAACCTGCGATTGGGCGCCTACTACGAGAAAGACAAAGAAGAGATTCGCAGGCGCCGGGAAGAGGTACTGGAGATTTTTTCCCGATTGCGGGAGAGGCTCTCTCAGCACGCCGGTACCTTGAGTGGAGGAGAGCGCAAAATGCTGGGCATCGCCAGAGCTCTCCTAGCCGGCCCCCAGGTACTGCTGATGGACGAACCTTCACTGGGCTTGGCTCCAGCCCTGGTCAACGAGGTATTCGAGGTGATCCAGAAGATCAAACAAGAGAAAGAGATCTCCCTGCTGATCATCGAACAGAACGCTCAGAAGGCACTAAACGTGGTCGACCGCGGCTACATCATGCAGAAGGGAGCGGTGGTGGGCGCCGGATCGAAGGCGGAGCTGGAAGAGAACGACATGGTCAAAAACTCCTACTTGGTTTCGTGAAGCGTCTTCAAAACCTTACTTTTCGTTTCTGCCGGTCGACACCTCGTCGGCCGGCCTTTTTTTTCTACCCTTCTGACCGAAACGGCAAACTACCAGGCAAGATTTTTTTTCTTGACAGATCCGATTCTCACTTGTTATAACAATTACATTACATATACGAGGTTGATCGATGAGAAAACTAATCGGACGAGGTGTCCTGAGGCTGCACGACTACGTACCAGGGATGCGCGGTGACGAACTCCGGCGCAAGTACGGACTGTCGCGAATCATCAAAATGAGCTCCAACGAGAGCGTCTTCGGAGTGGCCCCAGCGGTCACCGCGGCGGTCCAAGAAGCGGCGAACACGATCAATCTCTACCCCGCCTCTCGGAGCCCGGAGCTGTATCAGAAATTGGCGGATCACCTGAACATCGCCCCGGAATACCTGATCACCGGCAACGGATCCGACGCGTTGATCTACAACCTGGGAATGTGCCTGTTGAACCCCGGCGACGAGGTACTGATACCGGAGACTACTTTCTCCGTCTACCGGAACGTATCACGGATAATGCAGGCTCGGATCGTCGACGTACCGATGAAAGGGCTTCGGATAGACCTGCAGGCCCTCCTCTCCAGTATCGGAAAACAGACCAAACTCGTCTTTCTCTGCAACCCCAACAACCCCACCGGCGACACCCTGCCCCCGGGAGAGCTGGTCGATTTCCTGAAACAGGTCCCAAACTCCGCCGTGATAGCCTTGGACGAGGCCTACATCGATTTCGTCGATCCGGCGCTGGACCCCCACGCGGTGGAGATGCTCAAAGGCGGGATGCCCAATCTCTTCATCCTCCGGACGCTGTCGAAGAGCTACGGACTGGCCGGTTTACGGCTGGGATACGGTCTGGGGGATCCGGAAATCGTCCGCTATATGCACCGGGTCAAACAGCCCTTCGAAGTCTCCCTTTTGGCCCAACGGGCAGGTCTCGCCGCACTGGAGGACCAGGACTTCTTCCACCACGTGGTCCGGGCGACTCGACGGGAGATGGACTACTTTCGCCGACGTCTCGGCGAGTTGGGTCTGAGCTACGTGGATTCGCAGACCAATTTCTTTCTGATCGACACGGGCAGCGACGGCGACCTGGTCTTTGAGGAGCTTCAGAAGCTGGGGGTCATCATCCGGCCGGGATCGGTCTTCGACCTTCCGACACACATCAGGGTCACCGTCGGTCGTCGAGAAGAAAATCGAGAGTTTTTCGAGCATTTGCAGCAAGCTTTACGCAATATCAACGGACAAAAAAAGGATGAGTGACCATGAAACGGAGAATGAGCGGCAACACCGCGGTGGCCTACGGGGCTCTGAGGGCGGGAATCGCGGTGGCCACCGGTTACCCCGGTACCCCCTCCAGCGAGACCCTGGGGGAGCTGTATAATTTCAGCATCGATGCAAAAAAACAAGACCCCAGCGCCTCGGTGCCCCACGTAGAGTGGAGCACCAACGAGAAGGTGGCCCTGGAACTGGCCGCCGGCGCCGCCTGGGCCGGCCAGAGAGCCCTGGTGACCATGAAGATGTCCGGCGCCAACGTGGCCCTGGACAGTCTCATCTCCGTGGCCTACTCGGGCACCCGGGGGGGGCTGGTGATCTTCATCGCCGATGACCCCGGCGCCGAAGCGGGGATGCCCGAACAGGACAGCCGAATCATCGCCGAGCTCTGCAACCTGCCGGTGATCGAGCCGGAAAATCCCCGGCAGGCTTTCCTCTTGACCCAGCTGGCCTTCGAGATCTCCGAACAGAGCGAACTGCCCATCATCCTGCGGTCGGTGACCAGTCTCTCCCACGCGGTGGAGAGCTTCGATCTGGAGACCAAATACCGCGATCTGCGGCGGGAAGCGGGATTCTACCGGGACATCACCAGGTTCACCAAGGCGGGGGCGCAAATCTGCCTGGATCAGCACCGTGGCCTGCTGGCCGGGGCAGAGAGGGTTCGGGAGCTTTTCCGGACCCATGGGCTGAACAGGTTCGAAGCCCGGGGCAGCCTCACCATTCTCAGCACCGGAGTACTCAACCGCATCTGCAGCGAGCTCCAGGAGGATTACCCGGAGGCGGGCTTCGCCTTTTTTCAAGCCCCCCTCCCCCCGGACCGAGAGCTTTTCGGACAGATCCTCGCCGCGAGCGACCGAGTCTTGGTTTTGGAAGAGCTGGAACCGGTCTTGGAGCGGGAGCTTCGTTCCTTCGCCCAACAGCGGGGATGGACCGGGAGGATCGTCGGCAAACAGGACGGCGTGCTCTCCAGAGTCGGTCGCTACCAAGCTGAAGAGTTCGTCCGGGTCATCGACTCCCTTTTGGGACGTTCGGCAGCAGACCAGAAGCGACCCGCCCCCAGCGGCGAACTCTCCGGGGTGAAGCACCCCATCACTTTCTGCGAGGGCTGCCCCCACCGAGGAACCTACATGGCCCTCAACCGGGCGCTGCGGGTCGGAAAGTTCGGTACCAAAGAGACCATTGTCACCGGCGACATCGGCTGTACCATCCTGGGCATGAACCCTCCCTTCAACTCCTGCTGGACCGAAGTATCTATGGGTTCGAGCATCGGCCTGGCCCAGGGCTTTGTCCGCGGCGGGGCGAAAAAGCCGGTGGTCGCCACCATCGGCGACTCCACTTTTTTTCACGGCGGTATTCCACAGCTGGTGAACGCGGTCCAGCACCGCACCGAAATGGTGCTGATAATCCTGGACAACGGCTGGACCAGCATGACCGGCTTCCAGGAGAACCCCGGTACCGCCGCCAAACACCAGCGAGGCCCGTCCCACCGGGTGGAGATCGACAAGATCGTCGAGGCCATCGGAGTCGACTCGCTGGAGGTGATCCATCCCTTCCAACAGGAGAAAGCCGTCGAGAGTATCCTCCGAGCACTCCGCGGCGAGGGGATTCGAGTCATTATTTCTCGGGCCGAATGCGCTCTCACCAAATTGCGACGGGAGCCCAACAAGTTCGTCTACCGGATAGACCCGGAGAAGTGCACCTACTGCAAGGTCTGCATTCTCCAGACCGGCTGCCCCGCCCTCTACATCACTGCCGTCGAGGACAAGGATGTGGTGGCCATCGATCCCCACCGCTGCACGGCGTGCTCGCTCTGCTATCAAACCTGCAAATTCGAGGCTATCAGTCCGGTGGGAGGTGTCAAATGATATTCAGTCTCCATTTTACCGGCCTTGGAGGCCAAGGGGTGGTCACCATGGCCAAGCTCCTGGCCTCCTACACCGAAGCGCAAGGATTCAAGACCACGATTTTCACCTCCAAAGGGATGGCCCAGCGGGGCGGACGGGTGACCACCGACGTGCGTGTCGCCGATTCTGCGGCGGCTGATTTTTCCCCCCGCAACTCCGCCGCCGGCGCCCATATCCTGATCGGTATGGAGGTCGGCGAGGCCCTCAATTCGAAAGATATTTTAAAAAAAGAGGGCAGCCTTCTGCTCTACGAGAGGAGAGTAGTACCCAGCAGTATCATTATGGACAAAAAGGCCTCCTATCCGACCGTTGAAGAGGTCAAATCGCTGTTCTCCCGGCGGGTCACCCGCCTGCTCGGCGTCCCGGAGGTGGATGAGGCGGCCAACATCTACGTCCTTGGAGTCCTCTGCGCCCAGCTGCCCTCGGCGGGCTCCTTTTTCAC
>DSBN01000339.1 GCA_011046055.1 Sediminispirochaeta sp.
GCCCTGAACCCCCGGAGGACTGGTGGTACTCTTTGATCAGCCCGGCAATATAGTAAAGATCGAACACCGCGGAACGGGTTTTCCGTTGAAGCAGCTCCGCCTGCAGACCAATATGGTCCAAAAGCCTATTTTCAATATCTTGTCGCTGGATACCGATAAAAATATTATAATCCAGCACCGCTATCCCCACCCAGATGAGGCCCATGAGAGCAACTATTACAAGAAACCTTCTGATACAGTATTTTGTAAAGGGAAATCTTATTCTCATGGTCCAGCTACCGTTTTTTTCGAAAATCCTCGATCTTCTTCTGCGCTTCCCCAAGGTACTCCTTGTTCACGTAGCCGTCTTCGAACAGGATTTTAAAAAAAGCCCTCTCGACAATTAGTTTGACCGTCGCCCACTCGCTAAAGTCTGGAGGAATGTAGTCCAAAACCCCTTCCGAAAGAACCCGCATCGAGTGTTCTATAGCCGGCTGCTTTTGGGCTTCGAGGAGATCAAAAGCCTCTCTGATCGGCGGTACAAACCCGCCGATTCCCAGATTGATGTGCAAATTGATCGCAGGTTGGGTCATATATTCGACCAGAGCTACCGCCAGATCTATATTTTGAGCGTCTTTTCGCACTCCCACGAGGCTCATTCCCACGATGGCCCCCCTGCCCGCCGGTCCCTTGGGCGGCGGGGAGAGGATAAACTGCTCGGGATTGCTCTGGTAAATAGCTCCCGCCCTGGCGTTGTGAACAAGGCTTATCCACTCTTTCCCTTCGACCATTGGAGCGACCATTGACTCGTAGTCGCTGATCCGTGGAGAGATCCCGTCGCGAAAACTCAGCAGAGCCTCCCACGCATCCAAAGCGGCGGGTGAGGAGATATCCGGAAAACCTCCGCCGTAGGAGAGAATTATCCCCCCCAGCTGGTAGATCAACATGCTCTGAGTGGCGGCGCTGAAGCCGAACTTCCCCTCTCCCCTCGCCGCCGCGATCACCTTAAGCCAGTGTCCGAGCTCGCTCCAGGTGAGGTCGTCGATATCATAGCCTTTTGGAAGGTAGGGCAAGGCCTTTTTATTGACACACAAGAGGTAGCTGTCCATTGCAAGGGGTAGGAAATAGGTCCCTTCGGCTTCTTCTCGGCGGTACCGTTTGACCGTACTTCGAATATCCATAAAGCTCCGTCCTTCCCACAGCTTCTGCCTAGGCTCAAGGTCCAGAAAAAGCTCGGTCCCCCGCCACCTCTCGACCATGGAGATGTAGGAAATCAGCACGTCGAAACCCGCATCCCCCTCGCCGTCCTCACCGATGGTTGCCGATAGAAGCTCCTCTTCGTCGACGGTCTGCAAATGGACGCGCACCCCGTTCTCTTTTTCAAAGGGGCCGAGTACCGAGTCGATAATAAACTGTCTCTCTCGAGGGGTTGACCAGAGCCGGGAGGCGAGGACTATCTCCTTCCGCCCTTCGACCTTTTGCCCATCACCAGCTTCACAGGAGGCAAGAGTAAGCAATATCGTCAGTAAAAAAGTAGATAGCAGGGCCGATAAGCCTTCTTTTTTGTCGATCAACATAATGGATAGGCTTCAGTATAGCGAAAGGGGCATACAAATGCAAACAGACTTAGAGACTTATTTCACTTCCCTCGACCTCGCTGACCAGCGCCTCAAAGAGGGTGATCACATCTGAGTTCATCTTTCTCAGAGACGCGGATATCTTCCGTGCGATCTGCATGGTGATCTTATAGCCCATATATGGGTCTTTTTCACAGAAGGCGAGGAAGCTCTCTCGCTTGATTTGAAATAGGGTGCAGTCCCTTTCGTTCACCACCGTAGCCGACCTTCGATCCTTGTCAATGAGGGCGAGCTCGCCGAAGTAGACGTTTTCGTCGTCCCGAAGAATCACCACCGTGTAGGGTTGGTTCTGCAGCGTCGTTTTTTCGACCCGAACCGAACCCGAGAGCAGCACAAACAGGCTATCCCCCTCTTCTCCCTCTTCTATTATCCGCTGCCCCTTTTTCACATCGATAATCTCACCAATGCCGGAGATCCGTTCCAACGCTTGACGATCCTCGGAAAAATCCTCGAAGAGCTTGATGCTTCTCAACCTGTCTTTGATCCACTCCTCCATATCAACCGACCTCCTCGAGATGCAGGTCTTTGAGGGCGATAACGATTGCCCGGGAGTTCTTTTTTACCACATAAGATCGACCCGGGTTTATCACCGGATGGTTCGGTACCAGCTGCTTGACCGATCGGAGGTTCTCCACCAGCTTGGAGATATCCGGAGTCATCTGGGCCTCGTTGAGGGCTTCTTTTTTCCGAGAATAGAAGTTGCCGGTATTTTCCAGAACCCCGATGCAGATGGAACCGAATTTCAAATTGAAATAATCGCCGAGTCGGCCAAAAGACCTGCCGATAAACTCCTCGGGAATTTCCTTGATCTCCAAACCGCGACCGTAGGCCGGGGACAGCAGCTCTTCCAGCACGTGAGATACCCCGGAAGCGGCCGATGCATTGGCCAAAATCATTTTGGAGTACTCCCGGGAGAGTATTATCTCGTCGCAGTGGGCCAATTTGAGGTACTTTTCGAACTTTTCGTCCAAAAGCTCGGCGGCTACATATACTCTTTTGGTCAGAGACTCGATGGTCAAGACCGCCATCACCGTCCTGCTGTCCACCTCCTGCTGCGAATAGTCTCGGGAAAAATCTGCCAAAACGATCACTCTTGCAGCTTTTTCGATGGACGCCCGTCGGAGGGTCTCTTCCTCGATGTAATCACCGTTGATGTAGCGCAGCCCCTTGAGCTCCGGTTTGTTCAAAACAGACTGCATGACTTCGTGACCGACGTTGTTGATCAGTACAATGTCCTCCACATGGTACTCCGGATTGACCGCCAAGATCCCTTCGACCACCCGATCGAGCTCTTTCCTCCAACCGCAAATAACGAAATGGTTCTGTAAGGTTTTCAACTTCAACATACCCTCCCGACGGCGGATTTCCTGATCGACCAAAAAAGAGGCAAACCGACCGGTTACCGCCGCCATCACGATAACCCCGATCCCCATGAGAAGGAGACCTACCAACTTGCCCCCGATAGTTATCGGAGTCTTGTCCCCGTATCCTACGGTGGTGATAGTCACCACCGAATACCAAAGGGTATCCCACAGACTCTCAAACCCCGGATTCCGGGACTTCTCGAAAGCGATGACTCCAAACATCGACAGAACTATCAATACTATCAGAAAAATAGCTACCCTGCTCTCGATTGTGGTGACCAGGCTGAGCATCCTGTGATAGCGGTGTTTTTTCCGTCTGATTCTTTTGGCGGAAAGTCTTTTTTGATACAGCTCGTCTTCGGAAACTCGGAGCATGCTCCGGAGATCTCTCGCCGACTCACGGATCCGTCCCAAAATTTCCAGCATCCCTTCCCGTCTGGAACTGCCGTCACCGAACTGGCTCAAAAAAACCGGTAGATCCAGCAGAGGGACCAGCCCCTCAGGTCCCTCCATGCGGGCTAAAAGCGGCGGCTCTCCCGACATTTCCTCCAGTGCGGGACGATCGACAACTTGGTATTCCGAGAAGATCAGGGGTGGCAACGACAGTTCGGGGATAAAAGATACCACCACCGCGGTTTCACTCGTCCCCTCTCCACCGCCGAAGCCAAAGAACACGCCACCCTCCTGGGGCGAGTTATCCTTCCTTCGATCCTCAGAGGTGAGAGAGAACTCCTGTAACGGGGTGACGGAGCGGACCCATTTCGTTTCGAAAGCAATGCTGAGTTTGGATAGCTTGACTAAAGCGATCTGTATGGATCGTGTGTTCACCTTTTTCTTATCGGTCAATCCAGTGAAAAAATTATCAATGGCTTGCAGGTGGGGATGAACCGTGGGGCCCCGAGCCGGCAGACTCAAGGGGATGCTTAATCGAGCGTATCAGCTCACGTCGTCGCTGGTGATGCAGGCGTAGGCGTTGTGGTTGTGAATCGATTCGAAATTTTCCACCTCCACCTGAAACCGGTCGATCCGCGAGTCCTCCCGCAGTTTTTGGGCTACCTCGCGGGCGGCGTCCTCCACAAAGCGAGGATTCTCGTAAGCCCGTTCGGTCACGTATTTCTCGTCCACCCTCTTGAGCGTGGTGAACAGGGGGGAGGAAGCCGAAGATTCGGCAATATCGATGAGCTCCTCATACCAGATGAAATGTCGGGTATGTACTTTTATCTTGATGATACCCCGCTGATTGTGGGCCCCATACCGGCTGATCTCTTTCGAGCAGGGACAGAGGTTGGTCACCGGCACCTCGACGCTGAAAATCATATCGAGCCGTCCGTCCCGCTGGGCCTCCAGGCCGCAGGTATACTCCATCAGGCTCTCGATCCCCGAAACCGGAGCGGCTTTCCGAATGAAGTAGGGAAAGCTGATATTGATATGCGCCCGATCACACTCGAAGGTCTTCCTCATGTCACAGAGTATCTCGTCCAGGTCGCTTGGCCAGAGCTTTACGGTATGCCGCTCCAAGACCTCGACAAAGCGGCTCATGTGGGTACCCCGATCGTGGTGGGGCAGATCCACGTACATGTTGATAGCCGCTATGGTGTGCTGCCTTTTGTTTTTTCGATCCAAGACGCTGATCGGATAGCGCAGGTCCCTTACCCCGACCTTGCGGATCCCTATGTTTCTGGTGTCGTTTTGGTTCTGTACATCCTTCAAGTCACTCATCGAACTACACTTATTCCTTCTTATCCATCAGCCCTGAGCGTGACGAAGCTCGTCTCGGTCTCCCACAGCACGATCTCATCGAGACGGTAGTTTTCCCCCTGCAGCTTCGGCTCCAACCGTTCCCATATCCACAGCGAGAGGTTTTCGGTACTGGATTGGGGCACCACGTCGTTGAGGTAGCCGTGGTCAAGCTTCGTCAGGACCTCTTCCTTCACGATTCTTTTGAGAATTCCGAAATCCAGGATCATACCGTCAGCACCGGGGCTGCCCTTCAAGCTCACCCGGAGTCGGTAGGTGTGGCCGTGGAGGGATTCGCACTTACCGTGGTACTCCACCAAATTGTGAGCGGCGTCGAATTTAAACTCTTTCGATACGTACATCTGCATGGCTTTATAAAGATACTCAAGTCCGGACTGATATTCAACTTGCGAGGCTGAGCTTCGCAATGTTTCTTAAAAAACCCCCGGAGCACCGGCTTTCGGCCTCGATGCTCCGGTATTGTATTGTGGTGTCAAAAACGTAATCAGCGGATACGTCGGTTTCCGGCCACCAACAGTTCCTGCAGCTTGTCCGCGGGATTGCGGAATTTGCTCAGAAAGATCATCGCGGCGATGATGTAAGGTTTGAAGCCGGCTTCTTGATAGAGGGGTACCCGGTAGCGGTCGAAGACGCTTGCCTCGACCTCGCCGTGTTCGCAGCTCACGCCGGTGATATCCGCGGGCAGGCAGTGCATATAGAGGGCGTTGCCGTCGCGGGTCTTGCCCATCAGATCTTCGGTACACTCCCAGTCCATGTATTTTTTGTTGTTCTCCAGTCCCCGTTTTTCCAGATCCGCCAGGCCTTTCTCATCGCCCTGTTCGACCAGTTTGGTTCGCTCTTCCATCACTGAAAAAGGAGCCCAGCTCTTGGGATAGACGATGTCCGCGTCCTGGAAAGCCTCTTCCATGCTGTTGACCCGCTTGTAGGAGCCGCCGCCGTGCTCCGAGTTCCGCTGGGCGACCTGCTCCACCTCGGGCATCACGTTGTAGCCTTCGGGGTGAGCCAGGGTGACATCCATGCCGAAGCGGCTGAAAAGACCGATAATTCCCTGGGGCACCGAGAGGGGTTTTCCGTAACTCGGACTGTAGGCCCAGGTCATGGCCACCTTCTTGCCCTTCAGGTTCTCTACTCCGCCGAAGTGGTTGATCACGTGAAGCATATCGGCCATCGATTGCGTGGGGTGATCGATGTCGCACTGGAGGTTGACCAGCGTCGGCCGCTGTTCCAGCACTCCGTCCTCATAGCCGCCCTGCACCGCCTGGGCGACCTCCTGCATGTAGGTGTGTCCCTTGCCGATGTACATATCGTCCCGGATACCGATCACGTCGGCCATAAAGGAGATCATGTTCGCGGTCTCCCGTACCGTCTCGCCGTGGGCGATCTGGCTTTTTTTCTCATCCAGGTCCTGCACTTCGAGACCCAGCAGGTTGGCCGCGCTGGCGTAGCTGAACCGTGTACGGGTCGAATTGTCCCGAAACAGAGAGATCGCCAGTCCGCTGTCGAAGACACGGCTGGAGAGGTTGTTCTCCCTCAAGCCCCGCAGTATTTCGGCGACGGCGAAGGTCGCCGCCACTTCGTCATCGCTTTTGTCCCAGGTGAGAAAGAAATCATTCAGGTACATCTCCTTGGTCTTGAGTCGACCGAGAGTACGAATCATCTCTTCGATTCCAATTTTGTCCATTCTTTCCTCCATGTATTCTCATACCCGCGACAAGAGGTCGCGGGCTATCTGGTTGCCTTTTTCTACCAGCTCTTCTTCTGGAAACCCCGTCAGTCGACCGTGTTCGACCGCCAGCCTTCCGTTGACAATGGTGTAATCGGTACCGTGGTTGTAGCCGGAGAATATCAACGCCGCCAGAGGATCAGAAAGCGCTCCGGTGTACTCCAGTTTGTGGACGTCAAAAATCGCCATATCCGCTGCGTAACCCTTTTCGAGCTTGCCGATCTTCCGATATCCGAGGAGCTTAGCCCCGTTCTCCGAAGCCATCCGGAAGACATCTCTGGTCCCGAGTGCGGCGGCGCCGTACTTGACCCGCTGCAGGAGCAGAGCGTTACGCAGCTCTCCGAGCATGTCCGAGGAGTCGTTCGAAGCCGAACCGTCCACCGCCAGAGCCACGTTGATCTCCATCGGAAGCATCTCCGCCACCCGGCAGATCCCCGAGCCGAGCCGCATGTTGCTGCTCGGGCAGTGGGCTATATGGGTTCCCGTCTCCGCCAGTACCTTCAGCTCGTCGTCGTTGAAGTGTATTCCGTGGGCGTAGAAGGTATCCTCGCCGATGAAGCCGGTGTCCTCCATCAGCTTGAGCGGACGACGACCGTAGACTTCCAGACAGAAGTCGTTTTCGTCGAAGGTCTCGGCCACGTGGGTGTGGAGCCGTACTCCGTAACGCCGGGCCAGCTGTACCGACTCCTTCATCAGCTCTTCGGTGACGCTGAAGGGGCTGCAGGGAGCCAAAACCACCTTGCGCATGGAGAACTCGCCGCCATCGTGGTACCGCTGGATCACCCGCTCGCTGTCCCGGAGGATCTCCTCCTCGGTCTGGACCACCGTGTCCGGTGGCAAGCCGCCGTCCTTTTTGCTGAGGGACA
>DSBN01000229.1 GCA_011046055.1 Sediminispirochaeta sp.
ATCGTCCGGCCCGAGGGCTCTTCGCCGTTGACCGGAGACTACCCCTACTACCTCGCCTACGCGGAGATCCAAGAGCGGTCGCGGGAGAGGAGGGGCGAAGAGAGCGGGTGGAGCGCAAAATGGGCCGCCCTGATGAGTAGTTTTGATCTGGCCAGCCGCCGCGGTTTGACGGAGAACTTCGACGGCAGTATCGGCGCCGGTTCGGTGCTCATGCCCTACGGAGGTGAGCATCAGAGCAGCCCCGTCGAGGCGATGTGCGCCAAGATCCCGGTACACGGGCGGCAGACCTCCACCGTCAGCATCATGTCCGCGGGCTTCGACCCACAAGTATCCTCGTGGAGCCCCTACCACGGGGGCATCTACGCGGTGGTCGAGGCGGTGGCCCGGGCGACCGCCGCTGGTGCCGATCCTGAGCGGACCTACCTCTGTTTGCAGGAGTACTTCCCCCGTGTAGAGGACGAGAAGTCTTGGGGCCTGCCCGCGGCGGCGCTGCTGGGGGCTTTCAGAGCCCAGGACGAGCTGAACATCGCCGCCATCGGGGGAAAAGACAGCATGTCCGGCAGCTTCGAAGAGCTTCGGGTGCCTCCGACTCTCGTGGCGATCGCCGTTGCGCCGGGGCAGGTGTCGAGCGTTCTGTCGCCGGAGTTGAAGCAGCCCGGTGACTCGGTGATCCTGGTGGAGGTGCCCATGGACGAGAAGGGCTTCATCGACCTGAAGCGGTTTCGAAACATCTCCGAGCAGCTCCACCGCCTCATTGAGGAGGGGCGGATTGTCAGCGCCCGTTCGCTCCGAGTGGGGGGGATCGCTGCAGCTTTGGCGGAGATGGGATTCGGGAACATGATAGGGGTGGATTTGCGAAGCGCCGAGATAGAAGCGTGGGACTCCGGGGAGCACGAACGGCTGTGGAATGACCTGACCCGGCCGCGGTACGGCTCCTTCCTGGTGGAGCTGAAGCCGGAGACACAACTGAAGGATATCGAGTCGGTGCTATATTCCGCCGAGCTGCGACGGATCGGTCGCTGCACCGCCGAGCCGTCCATAATTCTGACCGACGGCGGGAGAATAAGACTGGATGAACTCCGGCGGTCCTGGGAACGAAGCTTGGAGGGGGTCTTTCCCACCCAGGTGGCCGGCCTCGACACCGGTGAAGACGAAGACCCCGAATACGGCTCCAAGGGAGCGATTGGCGAGCAGCGCCCGATGGTCGAAAAGGCCGGACGAGGCGTGGAGGAAGGGGGGGACGGTCCGCGAGGATGGACGGGTGAACGGGATTCCGCAGGTCCCTTCATCACGAAGGGGCGTGGGCCGCGGGTCTGCGTCCCCGTTTTTCCCGGGACCAACTGCGAGGAGGAGACCGCCTGGCAGTTCGAACAGGCCGGCGCGGAACCAGAGCTGCCGGTCTATCGCTGGCTCGAACCTGAACAGGCGGACGAGTCCCTGGAGGAGCTGGCAGCGGTGATCCGACGCTCCCATATTCTGGCCCTGCCTGGAGGCTTCAGCGCCGCCGACGAACCCGATGGCTCGGCCAAGTACATCGCCGCGGTGCTGAACAGCCCTCGAATCCGGCGGGAGGTGGAAGAGCTGCTGTACCATCGCCGAGGATTGATTTTGGGAATCTGTAACGGCTTCCAGGCTCTGGTGCGCACCGGACTTCTGCCCTACGGCGAGTTTCGTGACCCGCAGCCCGAGTCTCCCGTTCTTGCTCGCAACGGTATCGGCCGTCACGTCTCGCGCTACGTACGGACCGTGGTCCGAGAACACGGATCTCCCTGGACCGCGGCGCTACAACCGGGAGAAGTATACAGCGTTCCCGTGAGCCATGGAGAGGGTCGGTTTTATGCCCCTGAGTCGGTGCTGCACTCCCTTTTTCAAAACCGTCAGGTGGCCTTCCAGTACTGCGACCGGAACGGCGAGCCGACCATGGACTTTCCGGATAATCCCAACGGATCTCTGGCGGCGATCGAGGGTCTGATCAGCCCGGACGGACGGATTCTGGGAAAAATGGGGCACTCCGAGCGGATCGGACCGGGGATCGCCCTCAATATTTCCGGAAAAAAAGACCAACGGCTCTTCGCCTCGGCGATGGAGTATTTCAAGTGAGCATTACTGGGCCGCGGCAGTCGGCCGAAGGAGTGGAGATGAAGGTAAGCATTGTAATGGGGAGTAAATCGGACTCCCCGGTGATGAAGGGAGCCGCCGAAGCGTTGGAGCTCTGCGGCGTCGAATGGGAGGCGCGAATCCTCTCGGCTCACCGAGTTCCGGAGGAGCTGAAGGAGTACGTGAGGCGGGCCGAAAGCGAGGGTACCGCCTGCTTCATCGCCGGAGCGGGTTTGGCGGCGCACCTGCCCGGGGTCATAGCCTCCTTTACGAACCGTCCGGTGATAGGGGTGCCGATACGGGCGGCCTTTGACGGTCTGGACGCGCTGCTGTCGATCGTCCAGATGCCCAAGGGAGTGCCGGTGGCTACCGTGGGGGTGAACAACAGCTTCAACGCCGGCACCCTGGCCGTTCAGATACTGGCGGTGGAACACGCGGAATTACAAAAAAGCCTGCAAAAGCTGCGCACGGAGAAGGCGCGGGCGATTTTAGAGGAACCCAAAGACAGGGAGGTATTCGATGAATAGAGGAAGCATGATATACGAGGGAAAGGCGAAGAAACTCTACGCGGTGGACGACGAGGATCTCGTGCTGATCCATTACAAAGACGACGCTACGGCGTTCAACGGCGAGAAAAAGGGCAGCATCCTGGGGAAGGGGGAGATGAACAACTCCATCACCGCCTTGATATTTTCCATGTTGGAAAAAAAGGGGGTGAAGACCCACTTTGTGGAAAAAATCTCCCCCCGGGAGCAGCTGTGCAAAAAGACGGAGATCATCCCGCTGGAAGTGATCGTCCGGAACGTAGTGGCCGGCAGTATGGCCAAACGCTTCGGTCTTGAGGAGGGGCTCGAGCTCAGCGAGCCTGTCTACGAGCTGAGCTACAAGAAGGACGAGCTCGGCGACCCTCCGATGAACGACTACCACGCGGTGGGGCTGGGGATTGCCAGTTGGGATGACCTGGAGATCATCTACCGTTACGCCCGCCGGGTGAACGAGGTGCTGCGATCTTTTTTCCTGGAAATGGGCATTAGGTTGATCGACTTCAAGCTCGAGTTCGGTCGTCACCGGGGTGAGATTCTGCTCGCCGATGAGATATCTCCGGACACCTGCCGGTTTTGGGACGCCGAGACCGGGGAGAAGCTGGATAAAGACCGCTTTCGCCGCGATTTGGGCAACGTGGAGGAGGCCTACCGGCAAATTTTGGGAAAAATAGAGGCCGCCGCCGTCGGGGGGGAGGAATGACCGATCCCGACAAGCTCCACGAAGAGTGCGGGGTCTTCGGGGCGTGGTTTCCCCCCGGGGAAGAGAGCGCCTCCCAGGCGGTCTACTACGGCCTGGTGGCCCTCCAACACCGGGGCCAGGAGAGCGCGGGGATCGCTGGAAACCGCGGACCCGAAGCGGGACAGTTCGCCCTCCACCGGGGGATGGGGCTGGTGACGGAGGTCTTCTCCGACGCAGCCCTCCGGGAAATCCGAGGCAATATCGCCGTCGGGCACACCCGTTACTCCACCGCCGGCGGCAGCTCGCTGGAAAACGCCCAACCCCTCACCGGTCACACCAAACGGGGCCCTCTGGCGCTGGCGCACAACGGCAACCTGGTCAACGTGGAGATACTCCAGGAACTGCTGGAGGAGGCGGGCAGCGTCTTTCGGACCGACAGCGACTCCGAGCTGATCCTCAACTTGATCGCCCGTTCAGCGGTGAAAAAAGGACTCACCGAGGCGGTCTGGGACGCCATGCAGGCGGTGCAGGGGGCATACGCCTTTCTGGTGATGTCCTCGGACAGCCTGGTGGGGGCGCGGGACCGCAACGGAATCCGCCCGCTGTGCTTGGGCCGACTGGGCGACGCTTATATTCTGGCCTCGGAGTCCTGCGCCATCGACGCCGTGGAGGGGGAGTTCATCCGGGACATCGAGCCGGGGGAGATCGTGGTCATCGACGAGAAGGGACTCGAGTCGATCCACATCACCGAGAGGACCAAGACCCAGACCTGCTCCTTCGAACATATCTACTTCGCCCGTCCCGATTCGAGAATCGATGGGATCGATGTGTACCGTATGAGGAAAAAATCAGGCAAGATTCTGGCCCGACAGGCACCGGCGGAGGTTGATTACGTCGCGGCGGTGCCGGATTCGGGAATCCCCGCAGCCATCGGTTACTCCGAAGAGTCGGGGACCCCCTACGGGGAGGCGATGATCAAAAACCGGTACGTCGGCCGCTCCTTCATCCAGCCCTCCGACGAGGCGCGGCGGCAAACCCTGCAGGTCAAACTGAACCCCATCAGGGCGACCATCAAGGGGAAAAAAATCGTCCTGGTGGACGACTCGATAGTCCGGGGACACACCATGAAAAAGATCGTCGACCGCCTGCGCGAGGCGGGAGCCCGGGAAATTCACGTCCGCATTGCCTCCCCCCCGGTGGCCTATCCCTGCTATTTCGGCATCGACACCCCCTACCGGGAAGAGCTGATCTCCAGCGAACGGGAGGTCGAACTGGTGAGAGAGCACATCGGTGCTGACAGTCTCGCCTTTTTGACCATTCCAGGACTTACCGAGGCGCTGGACGGTCGGGACGACTTCTGTACCGGATGCTTCAGCGGGGTGTACCCAATGGCCGCACCCAAGGGGCAGATGAAAGAGACCGCCCGGGGGGCTTCCCGTGGAGTATAGAGACGCCGGCGTCGACCGCGAGGGAGGCTACAGGGTGGTAGAGGGGATTCGGCGGGCCGTCGAGTCGACCCACGACGAGAGGGTGCTGAACGGTCTCGGCGGTTTCGGTGCGCTCTACCGGCTGGGAGACTACCGCGAGCCGATACTGGTCTCGGGGACCGACGGGGTGGGGACTAAGCTGCAGCTGGCCGCCGCCTACGACTATCTGGAGGGAGTAGGCCAAGACTGCGTGGCCATGTGCGTCAACGATATTCTCTGTCACGGTGCGGAGCCCCTGTTTTTTCTGGACTACGTAGCCTACGCCGATCTCTCCCCCGCGGAGGTCTCCCGAATAGTCATCGGGGTGGCCCAGGGCTGCGAGGAGGCCGGCTGCGCCCTGGTCGGCGGGGAGAGCGCCCAGATGCCCGGAACTTACCAGAGCGGCGACTTCGATCTGGCGGGCTTCGCCCTGGGGGTGGTGGAGAAGGGGCGAATGCTCGACGGAAGGGCTGTCCGCGGCGGAGATGTCTTGGTCGGATTCGACTCTTCCGGGCTCCACAGCAACGGTTTCTCCCTGGTCCGGGCCATGATCGACTCGGGCGAGCTCGATCCGGAACGCGACTTCCAGGGTCAGCCCCTGTGGCGGCGCCTTCTCGAACCGACCCGGATTTACAGTAAAGCCCTGCGACCGCTTCTCGAGGCCGGTTTGATTCACGGTCTGGCTCACATCACCGGCGGAGGACTCTACGAAAATGTGCCCCGTATGTGGGGCGGGGTGGAAAATTCCTCGGAGCTCTGCGCGGTCATCGAGGAGAGACAGCTAGCGGTCCCGCCGATTTTTGCACTAATCCAATCGACGGGGGTGGCGAGAGACGAGATGCTGAGAACCTTCAACATGGGGGTCGGAATGGTGGCGGCGGCGGCAGAAGAGGATCTGGAGCCGCTGCTGACCGAAACCCGGAGGAGGGGGCTGAGCGCCCGTGAGCTTGGTCGAATAGAGCGGGGCCGAGAGACGGTATGTATCGTATAGATATTTTAATCAGCGGCGGAGGGAGCCTGATACCTCCGGTATTGGAAGCGGCGGAGGAAGGGCGTCTGCCTGCCCATATTGGACAAGTTGTTGCCGACCGTCCCGCAGCCCCGGGCTTGGAAAGAGCCCGGAAGCTGGGTTTGGCGACTCGTTGTGTCGACCGGTCCGAGTACCCGCCGGGGGCCGTCCCGAGCCACGGCGACGAGCTGTTGGAGGTCCTGCGGCGGGGTGTCGACGGGAGCAATGATGGGGGACCGGATCTGGTGGTTCTGGCGGGTTTTCTCTCTATCCTGCAGGGTCAGATTCTCCGGGACTACTGGCGTCGTATCATCAACACCCACCCGGCCCTTCTGCCGGCGTTCGGAGGGCGAGGGATGTACGGTTCGAAGGTCCATCGGGCGGTGATCGCCTCGGGGGAGAAGCGCAGCGGCTGCAGTGTGCATTACGTGGACGCCGGGGTGGACAGCGGCGAGATTATTCATCGGGGTGAGGTGGAGCTCTCACCCCGGGAGACGGCCCAGAGCCTGGAGCGGAAGGTTCGCGCGATAGAGGGACGCATCCTGGTGGAGGCGATTGAAAAGGTGTTCGCCTCATGGCGAGGCTCCGGGTGGGAAAAATAGACGAGGAGAGTCGACGATGAAAGTGATGATTGTGGGGAACGGAGGCCGAGAGTACGCCTTGGCCTGGAAACTGGAGCAGAGCCGGGAGGTCTCATCGATTCTCTGTGTACCCGGTAACGGGGCCACCGAGTCGCTTGCCTCCTGCCGCAACATCCCCCTGCCGGTCTCGGAGAAAGGGGAGGATTTAGAGAGAATCAGCGTCCTGGCCCGAGACGAGCAGGTGGACCTGGCGGTGATCGGACCGGAGCTGCCGCTGATCGGCGGTCTGGCGGACCTGCTCCGCGGAGCTGGCGTCAGCACCTTCGGACCCGGGGCGGAGGGGGCACGTCTTGAAGGGAGCAAGGTGGAGGCCAAGGAGTTCATGCGTCGTCATGGAGTCCGTACCGCCGAGTCGAAACGATTTGTCCATACCCAGAGGGAGGAGGTGCATAGGTATCTCGACGAGGTGGACTACCCCAGGGTGATCAAAGCCGACGGTCCGGCCGCTGGGAAGGGGGTCTTCATCTGTAGCGACCGGGCCGAAGCGCAGGAAGTTCTGGACCAGCTGTTTGTGCGGCAGAGTCTCGGAGCCAGCGGATCGCAGGTCTTGATCGAAGAGTACCTGCAGGGGCGGGAGGTCTCGGTCCTGGTGCTCTGCGACGGAAAACGCAGTCTGCCCCTCGTGTCGGCGATGGACCACAAAAGAGTAGGAGAGGGGGATGCCGGACCGAACACCGGGGGAATGGGGGTGATCGCGCCGAATCCCTATTTCACCGCTGAGTACCGAGATGACTTCAAGCGGTCGATTCTCGATCCTACCGTCGAGGGGTTGCGTCGAGAGGGGATCGATTTTCGGGGCACCCTGTTTTTGGGCTTGATGTTGACAGCCGGACGAAGCTACCTGTTGGAGTACAATGTCCGTTTTGGAGACCCCGAGAC
>DSBN01000328.1 GCA_011046055.1 Sediminispirochaeta sp.
GGTACGGAAAAACCACCTGCGGCAGTCGACTCCGGAGGCGCCGGAGATTCACCGCCTGCTGCGAATGATGCGGGACAAGGGCTGCAGCCACGCGGTGGTAGAGGCCACCAGCCACGGGCTATCCCCGGTCAACAACCGTCTGGGTGATGTGAAGTTCGACGTCGGGGTGCTGACCAACATCAGCCATGAACATCTGGATTTTCACAAGACCCTGGACCGTTATATCGAAGACAAAAGCCAGCTCTTTCGAGCCTTGAGCGGCGACAAGGCCGGCGCCGTACTGAACCGCGACGAGAGGTACTACCACCGTTTCGCCTCCGCCTCGAACTGCCCCATTCTCAGTTACAGCAGCACCGGAGCCGAGGCGGATCTCAGAGCCGTAGAGGTGGAGGAGGGACCCGCAAGCCAGAGCTTCACCATAGTTCATCGGGCGATCAACGGGGGCGCGGTTCGGGCTGAGCTCCCCCAGCCGGGAAGATTCAATATCGACAACTGCCTGGCCGCCCTGGGAGCGGTCTCTCGGCTGCCAGGCGAGGATATAAACCGCTATATCCCGGCCATCGCCGCCCTGAAGCCCATCAAAGGCCGAATGGTACCGGTCGAAGAGGGGCAGGAGTTCCAGGTAGTGGTGGACTACGCCCACACCCCGGGCTCTTTCGAGAAGCTCTTCCCTCCCCTCCGCGAACAGGTCAAGGGCCGGCTCATCGCCGTGTTCAGCTCCGCCGGGGAGAGGGATATAGAGAAAAGAGAGATCCTGGGAGAGATAGCCTCCCGCTACTGCGACCTGATCGTCCTGGCCGACGAGGACCCTCGCGGAGAGCGTCCCATGGACGTCCTGGAGGCGGTGGCCGCTGGCTGCCGCGGAATGGAACGGGGAAGGGAGCTGTTTCTGATCGAAGACCGCTCCGAAGCGATTCACGCAGCCTTCGAGATGGCCCGGTCCGGAGATATGGTGCTGCTACTCGGCAAAGGACACGAGGGAAGCATCATCTACGCTGACGGCCCGATCCCCTGGGATGAGGAGCAGCGAGCCCGGGAGATCCTACGGGAGATGGGCTACCAACGGAGAAAGGAGAGTGTTTCGTGAGTAGAATGAACGTGGGCATACTTTTCGGAGGCCGTTCCGGAGAACACGAGGTGTCGCTGCTATCGGCGGCTTCGGTCTATCGACACCTGGACCGGGAACGTTTCGATACGCTTCTCATCGGCATCGATTACGACGGACGGTGGTACTACCAGGAGAGTCCCAGCTTCGACAAAGAAACTGGGGGGCTCGAGCTGATCTCTAAGAAGGAAAACCTGATCCACGTGGCCCCGGGGGAGGGCTTGTTTCTGAGCGGAGAGAAGCTGGCGGTGGATATAGTCTTTCCGGTGCTCCACGGCACCTACGGCGAAGACGGAACGGTGCAGAGTCTGCTGGAGATCGCCGGTCTACCCTACGTGGGAGCCGGCGTGTTGGCCAGCGCTCTGGGGATGGACAAGACCATGGTCAAAAGAGTGTGGATGCAGCTGGGTCTGCCTACCGTTGAGTTTTTAGAAATCCGCCGGGAGCGTTTCGGGGACCCCGATAGAAGAGATGAGCTCCTGGGCGAAATAGAGCGGAGATTTTCCTATCCGCTTTTTGTGAAGCCCGCCCGCTGCGGTTCGTCCGTCGGCGTGAGCCGGGCCGAAAGCCGGTCGGAACTGATTGCCGCCGCCGCCGCGGCTTTCGAGTACGACACGAAGCTGCTCGTCGAGCCGGAGGTCACCGGGCAAGAGGTGGAGTGTTCGGTGGTGGGCAACGAAGAGGCCCGCTCTTTTTCGGTAGGCGAGATCGTCCCGCACCATAGTTTTTATGACTACGAAGCCAAATATCTGGACCCCGACGGTGCGGAGCTTAGAATACCCGCCGCCCTGGATGATGAGCTCCGGGAAGAGGTCAGGGAGCTGGCGCTCCGGGCCTACCGGGCCGCCGATACCGAAGGTTTCGCCCGTCTGGACTTCTTCGTCACCGCCGAGAAAAGGGTTCTGCTCAACGAAATCAACACCATCCCCGGATTCACGAGTATCAGTATGTTTCCGAAACTCTGTGAAGCTTCAGGTTTGATGTATAAAGACTTGATCTCTCGGCTCATCGAGCTCGGTTTCGCTCGCTTCGAGCTGCGAAAGTCATTGCGCTTCACCAGTGATCATAGGAGACCAACTGATTGAGCGGACGACGTTCGCTCTGCATGGGAACGGAAGCGGGAAAACCCACCAGAAGTAGAGCTACAACCCGCATCTGATAGGGAACCGACAGGAGATCCTTGACCTCCCGTTCGTCGAAGGTAGTGATCATATGGGCCCCGAGTCCCTCGGCTCGGCTCTGCACCATCAGAAACGACAGGGCGATGCCGATATCGATAGGATATGCCAGCTGGCCGTTGGGCATCCGATAATCAACGTTGGTGGTACAGGCGGCGATGATCACCGGAGCTTGACCGACGTGTTCTTGTCGGTACGAAGCCTCGTAGATCTTCTCTCGAACAGCAGGATCGCGAACCACGATCATCCGCCAGGGCTGTCGGTTTTTCGCCGAGGGAGCACGTCTGGCGGCGCTGATGAGTCGTTCCAGAGAATCATCGGGTACCGAATCCGCTTTGAACTCGGAGATACTCACCCACTCGGAAATTTCTTTCAATACTTCCATGTGCCCCTCTTTTTCTTCTTAGTTTTCTTCTTAGTTTTCTTCTTAGTTATAAAATGATTTATTGAATGACAAAATAATCTTGACTGCTGATAAATAATTCACGTAAGGTGGAGCCAGATGCCAGGAAAAAAAAAGACCCTTCTTCTCACACTCTACCTACTTCTCCCCCTTTTCCTCTCGGCTGATCTTAAGCCGATATCATACCATATCTCCGAAGATCTGCACAGGTTTTCTGACAACTATCCTCGTCTTGAGAACAGCTCCGCCGAGAAGCGGACAATCTCCTACATCAGCGATACCCTGGAGGGGCTCGAAGTGGACTACCGACGGACCGCCCTGTCCGAATTCCAAGACTTTCACTCCTTCTCCTCCCTGATCGAAGCCTACTTTCCCGGAGAGCAAAATACAAGCGGCCAGCTGGTCTTGCTCTTTCCGCTGAATCATCCCCCGGACGCCGGGAGGCAAGATTCGGGAGCTTACGGATTGACGCTGGCCATGACTCTCTGCCGCAGCTTAGCCGCCGCCCCTCCGCCTATCGACGTCTCCATCGTATTTGCCGGTGCCGAGTTTCGGAGAGAGGAACCGCGGCAGCTGGGAAGCCGGGCCTATCTCGCCGACCGTGACGCATTGGAACACGGCACGGTGCTCTACAGTTGGTTTCCCAATCCCCCGGGAGAGCTGCGCCTCGAGCCCTATGGAACGGGTATCCTCACCCCAGCCTGGCTGCTGGAACGGAGCGTAAACAGCTTGGCGACAACGGAGACATCCTTCAGTCTTTCGACAATCGATCAAAACCTGCACCACCTGGCTCTGAACGATGAAGAGACTCGCATCGACGTTTTTTTACGGCAAGAGATACCCGCTCTACTGATTCGCGGTGTGTCTTCGGACCAAAGCGAGGTCTTGGAGGTGGAGGAGCTGTCCCGATTTTACCTTCGATTCATCGAAGATTTCCCCGCCGATCCTCCTTCCTATTGGGACGGGCACTACCTCTTTTTCCAATTAGCCGGAGAGAACATCATCCTACCGGAGATCGTCTATGTCATGACCATTTTGCTGCTGTTCGGGCTGGTTCTACTCTACCCCTTTTTTCAACAAAAGAGGTTTCTGCGCTACACCCGATCCCTCAAAAAAAACAGCTGGGTTCTGCCGTTGATTTTCGTGTTGATGTTCGGCTACCTTCTGCTGGCCACATTTCTGCTGGAGTGGGTCTCCCGTATCGGAGAGAAGCCCGACCTCTGGGTTCAGCACCCCTTCGCCATGCTCCTGCTGAAAGTCGGTCTCAGCACCTTTCTTTTTTCGCTGAGCCATCAGATCACCCGGCCCCTCCACCTTTCAAGATTACGAGGAAGTTTCTACTCCTCTTCGGCTCTGGTTTTTCTCCTGGTGAACACCACCATCCTCACCAGTTTCAATATCTCGCTGACGGTGTACGGAGCACTGCTGTTCCTGCTGGGTTTTCTTTTCAGTGTGGCTCGTCACAGAATGGCCAAGCTCACGGCGCTGCTGCTCTCGATCGCAGCGATGCTCTTTCTCCTCTTCCAGGTGATCCACGCCGGTTCAGCCCGAACCATCCATGCCATACTCCTGTCCCACCTGTGGGGCAACCTCCTGATCGCCTTTCATCTGCTGCCCTTCATGCTCTTCACCCTGCGTCTGCGCCTTCTTTTTCACTCCCCTTCGCGCAGGAGAGCCAACCGCTTTGCCCTTTTCTTTGATATCGGTACCGGTCTGTTGAGCACGGCGCTGGCGGTCTACTTCATCTTCTCACCTTTCGCCTTCGAACGGCGGGACCGATACATACAGCTGAGGGAACGTATAGCCGTCGTCGAGGGGGAGCACCGGATAGACTTCTCCGGGTCGAACTCAGAGCAGGAACACTCCTACCGCGATCTTTATGGGAAAGAACACCCAATTGACCTCTCCGGGCAATTTACGCCCCTGCTGCTCTCGCCGGACAAGGATTTTATGCCCTACTCGATGATCCAGGACCGCTTCCTCGGACGAATCAGCTACCGTTTGAGCCTCTCCCCCCTCTACGCACCGGAGAAGATAGAGCTCAGTCTCGTCTCCGAAGGGGGAATTGCCCTCTACGATTCAAACTTCCCCTACTCCCTGTCCACCGACCGTCGCAGGGCTATTTTTCACATCGGCTCTTTTCCTCCCGTCCCCCTCCAGATCGAGTTCACCCTCCCCCAAGGTCTGGAACCGCATTTGCAGCTTCGCGCGGTGTATTACCGTCCTCCCTACGAGACGGACATAGGAATTGATGATTATCGGATGACCATCACCGACACAATCGACTTGACCGAAGGAGATTAGGCGATGGGCAGAATCTTCTTCCACGTGGACATGGACGCCTTTTACGCCGCGGTGGAACAGAGCGACCAGCCGGAACTGCAGGGAAAACCGGTGATCATCGGTGCCCGCCCGGGCAGCCGGGGAGTTGTCTCGGCCTGCAGTTATGAAGCTCGGGTCTACGGCGTCCACTCGGCGATGCCCATCTCCGAGGCCTACCGACGCTGCCCCCACGGAGTATTCCTTCCCGGACGTATGGGCAGATATCAAGAAGTCAGCCGTGAAATAATGAGAATTTTTGAAGACTTCAGCCCCGATATCCAGCAGATATCCATCGATGAAGCCTTTTTGGATATGACCGGGACCGAGCGCCTCTTCGGCCCGCCGGTAGAAGCGGCAAAAAAGCTAAAGTCCCGGGTCCGTCATGAAACGGGATTGGTGATATCGGTGGGAATCGCCGCCAACAAACTCTTGGCCAAACTGGCCTCGGATTACAACAAACCAGACGGCCTCTATATGGTGAACGAGGAGAAAAAGCTCGACTTCATCGACTCACTCAAACTGAAGGATCTATGGGGTATCGGTAAAAAGACCATAGCCCGTCTGGAGGAGCTGGGCATCACCGATCCCCCATCTCTACGAGCCATCGACCGAGCTTCGCTGATCCGTCTGTTCGGTAATGCCGGGGGCGATTTTCTATACCGGCTGGTCAGGGGTGAGGACCCGGGTATACTGCCGAAGGATACCAAGAGTCGCTCGCTGTCGGGAGAAGTCACCTTCGAACGGGACACCTCCGACTCGGAGGTGATACGCCAGGTGATCCTCGACCTCTCCCACCAGGTCATGTTCCGGATGATCGACCAGAAGCTGCAGAGCAGCACGGTCTTCATCAAGGTTCGCTACAGCGATTTCAGCACCTTCAGCGTTCAGAAGAAGCTCAGACACCCTATCTACTCGGCGGAGGAGATCAACCAGACAGCCTACACCCTGCTGCGCTCCCGATGGACCGGAGGACGGGAAATTCGTTTGGTCGGGGTGGGAGTCTCCGGGGTGCTCTCCGCGGGCCAAGAACCGCGGCAACAGGAGCTCTTCTCCGATCCTCAAGATCGAAAAAAGAAGGTCGAGAAAGCCGTCCACCGGCTCCGGGCGAAGGGCAACCGAATAGACAAGGCCAGCTTGCTGGACGCGGTGCCGGAGGTGAAGAAAAGAGAGGAGAAGCGTTTCTCTGGCCCCGCTCCGGAGGATCCCTGAAAACCGTGAAGCTGGATCCTACCAGTCGGCCAGGTGGGACCGAGCGTTGTCCAAGTTCTCCTCTTCCGAGGGCAGCAACCCGCTCCGCCCCTCCAACTCACCGCGTATCCACTCCATTATTCTGATCGCCTCCTCTTCGTCGGAGAGTCCTTCGACCCCCCGGGGGCTGTAGACTTGCGGGGCGGAGAAATCAAAAGTCCCCTCGAAAAACTTGTTTTTCTCCACCGGATCGCTGGCGGCGAAGTAGTCCGACCGCATCTCTTCGGCCTCGTTGAGCCTCTTGCGACGGCTCCAGTCCCGCTGCTGCAGATGTTCTCCCAGCTTCAAGTAGTAGGAGTATTTGGTCTTCTTCCCTCGATAGAGATCGATAGCCCGACGGCTGTAAGATACCGCGTAGTCGACGTTTCCAAAAGAGATGAGCTTGGGAACCGAAGCGTAGAGCATCCCTAACACGTAGTAGGAGTCCGCGTGTTCCGGCTCTTTCCGCACCGCCCGTTCCAAATCGTCCCTCATCGGACCTGCCTTCATCAGGCTGTTAAGAATACCCTTGGTTTGGCCCCACCGTCCGACGTTGGCCGCCCGCCAGTAGTAGGCGTGGTGACTGTTCGGGTCGAGCTGCAGCGTCTGTGAGGCCAGCTCCTTCCCCTTTTCATAAGAGGACAGCAGTTGCTGCTCCTCCGCACCCGCCTTTTCAGCTTCGTCGGCCAGATTCAGCACCGACCGGGAGCGGCGCCACAGCAGCTCCGCCCTCTGCCGGTCCGTGGAGACCAGAGCTTCGACCTCTTCCAGCAACCGCGCTTCGCGACGGTAATCCTCCTGCTGGTACTGCTCGTCTATCTCAGCAAAAAGTTCGTTCAGCTCCTCCTGAGCCCAAAGGCTCGCCGCGCCCAAGATCAGAGCGCCCAAAATCAAAAAACCCCTTTTCATCGCATCCTCCAGCTTTTTTATTCTCTCAATTTTTTTCTTTCAATGTGGTCTATATGGTGACC
>DSBN01000150.1 GCA_011046055.1 Sediminispirochaeta sp.
TGTCAGATACCACGGTGAAACTGAACGGCGACCGAAGTCTGAGCGGACAACGAAGGCTGAATTCGATTGTGGTGAATACTATTTTGATTATCATGGTCGTGGTTTGGACCGTCCCTACGCTGGGACTTTTCGTCACTTCGTTTAGAGATCGAGACGCCATAGCCAACAGCGGCTGGTGGACCGCCTTCGAAGACCCCAGCGAGTTTACCGCGGTGAACTACTCGGAGGTGCTGGGCGGGGCCGATTACTCCTACACCACCAGTACCGGCAACACAGTTACAATCCGGGGAAGAAATCTTAATACGGCCTTTCTCAACAGCTTGACCGTCACAATACCGGCGGTGGTGATCCCCATCCTCATCGCCGCTTTTGCAGCCTACGGATTCGCATGGTTGGAGTTTCCTGGGCGGCGTCTGTTCTTTGTGATAATTGTGGGGATTTTAGTGGTGCCGCTGCAGGTCGCCCTCATACCGATTCTTCGGGACTATCAGAAACTGCAGCTCAACGGTACCTATCTTGGTATCTGGCTGGCCCACACCGGCTTCGGTCTGCCCCTGGCAACGTACCTGCTGTTCAACTATATCAGTACTATTCCCCGCAGCATCATCGAATCGGCCTCGATAGACGGGGCCACCAATTTCACCACTTTTATCCGGCTGATCCTGCCGCTGAGCATTCCAGCTTTGGCTTCTTTCGCCATTTTTCAGTTTCTCTGGGTCTGGAACGACTTGTTGGTGGCTCTGGTATTTCTGAGCGGCGGCGGAACACGGGTCGAGGTCCTGACTCAACGGCTGCTGAGTTTGGTTGGTGCCTTCGGGAATGATTGGCATCTGCTCACCGCCGGCGCCTTCGTCAGCATGGTGCTGCCTCTGTTGGTCTTCTTTTCGCTGCAGCGCTACTTTGTACGGGGCCTGTTGGCCGGTTCGGTGAAGGGATAGAGTACAGGTTTGCTTTGCAGAATATTCGAGCCCCTCGGTGGACCAGCCGGGGGGCTCGTGGTTTTTGGGATTGAAAAAGAAGGAAGGTGCGATACACAAGATAGTGAGAAATGAATAAAATGCTTTTATTTCTTGCTGGGATGTGGCATTCTACAAGATACGGAGCTGTAGGATGAAAGAGATTCGAACGGTATTGATTGACGACCATCCGCCGGTGCGCGACGGAGTCAAGGCGGCGCTGCAGCGCGATGGGAACATCCTGATCGTCGGCGAGGGGGACTCGGGACGGGAGCTCTGGGAGATACTGGAGAGCGATAGAGTGGATGTGATCATTCTGGACATCTCCCTGCCGGACAGTTCGGGGATCGAGCTGCTGGCCAAAGTCCGCGAGATATATCCTTCGGTCAGGGTCATTATCCTCTCCATGTACAGCCGCAGCGATTACGTGTTGGAGTCGATAAGCGCCGGAGCCGTAGGTTATATTAGCAAAGAGACCTCTCCGATGAAACTGATCGAGGGGGTGAAGCAGGTCGCCCAAGGAGACTACTTCTTTGACCAGACCACCTTGGGGATTATCGTACAGAAGGCTCTGGCGCATCCGCAGCGGTTTTACGATATCAAGGATGATGCTTACGAATCTCTGACCGCCAGGGAACAGGAGGTCATGCGTCTGCTGGCAGAGGGTTTTTCGGTCAAAAGGATCGCCCAGTCACTGTTTATCAGCTACCGTACGGTGGAGAATCACCGTACCAGTGTTTTTCGGAAATTGAACCTCAAAAATTCCGCCGAACTGGTGCATTACGCCACCAAGCTGGGGATTATCGATATGGATTAGTCGAGAGCGGTTCTTTTGATTGTTTAGTACTACGGATAGCAATTCTCAGTTTGGAAGTCTTCTGACTTCCAAACTGAGAATTTGCTTCATTTACTTAGGTAAAATTTCATTTTCTAACGGTTTGAGGCATTCTCATTTTGAAGTGTTGATGTCAACACTTCAAAATGAGAATTGCAGATCCGGAGCTGCCAGAAGGCCTCGGCGATGATCCGGTTCTCGTACTGCCCCCCCTTGCTGATGCTCTGATGGGTGAAGGACTTGCGTAGGAAGTCTTGCAGCTGTACTCCCGGGGGTTCGAACATCTTCACCAGTCGTACCTGGTCGCCCAGCTTTTTGATCGCCCCCAGAAGCTCGTGCAGCTGGCGTTGGTTTTTGTAGCACAGCAAGTTGACCTGGTAAGGACCGGCCCCACCCCGTACGGAGGCCCAAAAGAAGTGGCTCAGTTTACCCCTCTCGTAAAATCCCAGGCCGAAACCGTTTTTGCTCTCGGCGATAGAGAAAGCGCTCATCGCGGGGGCGTCGAAGTTCAGCGCTCCGAAGCCCCTCTTCCGTTCCCGCCGGACCTGGTGTATCTGCTCCGCCTCTTCGGCTTTCAGCCGGCGGGGAAGCCGGTCTCCCGGGGCGACTTTGAGAATCGCCGGGTCGAAGGAAAAGTAGTGCTCGTAGCTGCCGGTGCCGAAGCCGAGGCGGTTGTAGAAACCCCGTTCGAACATCGATAGCCCCGCCACCGCGGATCCGGCGGCAGCCTCCTCGGCGATGGCCTGGGCGGTGGCCCGTCCGGCGGCGCCGATCTTCCGGGCCAGCCGACCCACCGTGACGCTGGTCACCCCGGTGAAGGGCAGCTCCCCCGACTCCGTCTTTATGCTTCCGCCGTTGGTGGTAGCCAGGGCTTCGGCCTCGCCGTGCAGCTCCACCGCCACGGCCCTCCCCGATTCGATGAAGCTGATCACCGCCTCGGGCTTTGGAAAGTCGACCTCGATCCAGCCCACCTCGTGCCATATCCGCAGCGCCGCCTCCCGGTCGCTCTCCTGGTAGCTTCGTAGTTTTATAATATTGAGTATAGACATGAAAGAATTGAAGGTGCAACACCTTCTATCTCTGCTCAGCAAGTCGAAGGGTTTTACCCGGAGAACTCATACCTGACGAAAGCCTCAATCGCTTCATATTCGGCGAGTCCGAGATTATCATAGGCTTCGGCGGTCCCCCGGTTGCGCGCCTCCGCCCGCTGCCAGAACTCGCGTCGGTCATCGCCCATGAACATCGCACCGTCCTTTTGGGACTGGTGTTTAAAAATAGCGGTACGCTTCCGCTTCAACTCGTCAGGGCTGAGGGGAACCGCCATTTCGATATGGTGGATATCCCATTCCTGCCAGGCACCTCTGTACAACCAGACCCAGCAATCTTCCATCCACTTCTCATGCCTCAACTTTTCTACAGCGGTAAAGATCGCCTCCAGACAAACACGGTGTGTACCATGGGGGTCCGAGAGATCACCGGCGGCGTATATTTGATGGGGTTTGACTCGGCGGATAAGATCCGCAACCAAGTCTATATCTTCTGGCCCCACCGGTTTCTTTTCCACCTCACCGGTCTCATAAAAGGGCATATTGAGAAAATGTACATTTTCCGCCCTCACCCCCGCGTAACGACACGCCGCCTTTGCCTCTCCCTCCCGTATCAGACTTTTGATCCGCCGGGCTACCCGGGGATCAAACAAGTCGGAATTCTCCTGATCGATCAGTTCTACAATACCCTCTTCAGAAAAATGACTGCTAAAATCCCTAATAAAATCTACGTACCTCAGCACGTCAGAATCGCTGACGGCGATATTTCCCGAGGTCTGATAGGCTACATGGACATCGTGACCATGCTCCACCAGGCGAAGCATGGTCCCCCCCATGGAGATCACGTCGTCATCCGGGTGGGGGCTGAAAATTATAATCCTCTTCGGAAAGGGGACCTTTCGTTCGGGGCGACGGCTGTCGTCAGCGTTGGGTTTTCCGCCGGGCCAACCGGTAATCGTGTGTTGCAGGTCGTTAAAAACACTAATGTTGATGTTGTAGGCGACCCCTTTTTCGGTGATGAGGCTCTCCATTCCATGATCGCCGTAGTCCCGGTCGGTGAGCTTCAGTATCGGCTTGTTTACCACCCCCGACAACCAGACTACCGCTTTCCTGATCAATCGATCATCCCAAAGCACCTGGTCGATCAACCAGGGAGTTTTGATCCGCGTCAACTCCGCGGCGGCAGCGGCATCTATAACGACTCTTGCTCGCGGATGTTCCTGCAGGAAAGAAGCGGCGACCTCTTCGCTCACCTTCTCCTCTATCGCCCTTTTGAGAATATTCGCCTTATTCTCACCCCAGGCCAACAGACGAATTTCTTTCGACCCCAGAATCGTGCGAACGCCCAGACTGATTGCCCTTCGAGGAACATTCTCTTTGCCCAAAAATACCGGCGCCAATTCGGTCCTGCTGGTATCATCCAAGGTCACCGGTCTGGTCAAGGAGTTCTTTGAGGAGCCCGGCTCGTTATACCCGATACGCCCGGTTCTCCCTATCCCGAGTACCAGATAATCTATACCGCCGTAGGCGGATATCTTTTTCTCAGTCTCTTGGCAGTAACGGTAGACGCTCTCCTGATCCATGTCCCCGTCGAGACAGAACACGTGCTCTTCTCGAATATTTATGTGCTGCAGGAATTTATCCCTCAAGTATCGCTTATAACTCTGATAGACGTTCCCCGGTAGTGAGAGAAGCTCCATAACACTGAAAACCACCGTGTTTTCAAAAGAGAGTCCTTCATCCCTATGGAGACGAATCAACTCGGTATAGACTTCCCCCACCGCGGTCTCCCCTGAGAGGGCTAGCACGGTCCGCTTACCACTCTTTTCATTCGCCTTGATGATTTCGGCTATCTCCCGGGCCACGGAGATACTTCCATCGGTGGACGAAGCATGAACTCCGGTAGAGATATGTTCGAACTTCTCTATCAACGACCTGAAATAGGGGTCCCTTTCGTTCAGAGGGTTTTTAAAATGGCCCGCCTGAGAAATTTTCTTTTCAAACTTCTTTATCATCAGCATCACCTCGCTCACCACACCCCGAAGTGATCGCAAAATGGAGGTTCCCGTCGTGACGTTCAAGCAGCTCGCCGGCTTTTTTTGCGTCACAGCCAAGAATCACCATGAGGATGGCGGTTTTCACATGGTTATCGGCCGCTTTTAGAGACCTTTCAGCTTCTTCTCGATCGCATCCGCTGATCTCTTGAACCAACCATAATGCCCGCCGTTTCAGCTTGGCGTTCGTCGGGGTCAAATCTACCATAAAATTGTTGTACACCTTACCCAGCTTGATCATCGCCGTAGTGGTGATCATGTTTAGAACCAACTTCTGCGCAGTTCCCGCCTTCATCCGGGTAGAACCGGTGAGGATTTCAGGACCTACGTCGATGAAAATTTTGTAGGCCGCGTGGTCAAAAATCGCTGAATCTTTATTACACGCCAGGGCACCGACGACGGCACCCAGAGAAGCCGCGTAGCCCATGGCCGCCCGGACGAAAGGAGCCTGTCCGGAAGCGGTGATGCCGATCAGCACATCCCTATTAGAGAACTCTACCTCTCGCAAAGCCTCTACTCCCGCCTGCTTGTTGTCCTCGACCCACTCAACTGCGGTCGTGAGAGCCTTCCGCCCCCCCGCGATGATTCCCTGCACCATAGTCGGCGGTACTCCGAACGTAGGCGGGCACTCGGAGGCGTCCAAAACTCCCAAACGTCCGGATGTCCCCGCGCCGATGTAGAACAGACGCCCCCCCGCTTTGAAAGCCTTGACGATCTCATCAACCAGTTCGCTGATAACCGGAATAGCCGGGGTCACGGCTTTCGGTACGGTGGCGTCTTCGCGGTTGATGATCCTCAGAATTTCGCTGGTAGTTTTGGTATCGATCTCAAAAGAGTTGGGATTACGCTGTTCGGTTCTCAGTTTGGAGACATCCATGCTGTCTTTATTCAAAAACTCCTCCTTTCGGTGTTGCTATTCTTTTTACTGAAGAGCGCCAAGGCGTGTTTCGACACGGCCCGTCTATATTCGTCGATATTGCGGGCTTGTGATAAGTGGAGACGATTGCTTAACACGGTTATCGTCATATCCGCGGCGGGGTTGATATGGAGGTACGTTCCGGTAAAACCGGTGTGCCCGAATCCTCCCCCGGGATAGTTCGCTCCCAATTGAAAACCGTAGCCTCTATCGGCACCACGATTGCACACGGCGACCTTCAGCAGATCCAGGTCGAGGTAGTCTCCTGAGGCGGACTGCCCGTCATCCAGGTAGACCCGGCACAGGCGCGCCACATCGGCGGCGTCGGCGAAAATTCCCGCGTGCCCCGCGGCTCCTTTGAAGTAGTAGTGACAGTTCCCGTCATTACACTCCCCGCGAATCAGTACATCATCCCGACGCCACCGGTCGAAGCTGAGTCCCCGTTCGGCGAGCATCCTCTTCTCGATCCGGTTCCCGAATTCCGTAGCGACGGTACGGGCGGCTTCGGGATCGTAGGTAGCTCTTCGTAGACCAAGGGGTTCAAAGACCAAATCCCTCATCGCCTCCCGGAGATTTTTTCCACTGAGACGCTCTATGACCGAACCGAGGAGCATATAATTGATATCCGAATACAGGGTCTCTTTTTTTAGACCTTGCTTCACCAGAATATCCGCGAGGATCGACTCAAAAGACTCGTTTAGACGGGTGTAAAAGGGAAACCACGGAGGAAGACCGGAAGAATGGTCGAGGAGATTCGCTATCCGTACCTCTTTTAACGCGGCACGTAGGGTAGAATCGCGAAACCAGAGGAGATCGACGACTCGAGTCCCCTCCTCTATCTCACCGGAAGAAATTAATTTAAGAATTGCGGTGGAGGTGAACAGTTTCGACAGCGAGGCCAGATCGAATTGGTGATCCGAGCTCAAGGGAGTTTTCTCGTCTTCGCTCCAATACGCGTATCCCCAGCTCTCTTCAAACAGCAGGACCCCCTCCCGCTCGACTCTTATCAGCGCGGCGCGGAGGAGCCCCTCCTCCAACGCTCTTTTGGTCAACGCATCGAAAAATTGATCCGTATGTTTCATCTTTTCGATCTCATTCGTGTATTTTTTCTCGCTTCTTCACCATCATAATCTCCGTTATGCCTTTCTTAGCGAAATCTTCAAGACGGCCCGTCTTTCTGTAGCCGTGTCGTTCATAAAAAGAGATCGCCTTTTTGTTAAACTCAGAGACCAGAAGGAAGAAATCCCTACCTTCCTCGGCGGTCCGCTCCTCAAACTCCGCCAAGAGAGCCGATCCAACCCCGGCGCTTCGCGCTATCGGGTTCACTGCGATGAGTCGCAAATAGGGAGCAGTGGAGAAAGCCCCTCGCGGATCTGCCCAGGCAAA
>DSBN01000390.1 GCA_011046055.1 Sediminispirochaeta sp.
AATTATTGCTATGCAAATGAAGCAAATTCTCAATTTGGAAGTCATTAGACTTCCAAATTGAGAATTGCTCTACTCAAGTAGTGTTTATTGACACGTGCTGCGATTTTATTTTACCATCGGACAGTGAGATATGATAATTTATATGTTTTATGTGGAGGTAAGAGAAAGGTATGGGAAAGAAATTAGTCTATTTTTTCGGTGATGGGAAGGCCGAAGGTAACGCGGGAATGAAAGATATCTTGGGGGGAAAGGGAGCCAATCTCGCCGAGATGACCAACCTGGGCGTTCCGGTACCTCCAGGGTTCTCCATATCCGCGGAAGTGTGCAAGATCTACTACGAAAAGAACAAACAGTATCCCGAGGGTTTGGAAGAGGAGATCGACGCCAATCTAAAAAAGCTCGAGGATATGATGGGCAAGCGGCTCGGCGACGCCGACGACCCTCTCCTGGTCTCGGTTCGATCGGGGGCTGCTATCTCCATGCCCGGTATGATGGATACTATTTTGAACCTCGGAATGAACGACAAGGCGGTGGAGGGTTTGTCCCGAAAGACCGGCAATGAGCGTTTCGCCTGGGACGCCTATCGTCGGTTCATCCAGATGTTTTCCGATGTGGCTATGGGCTTGGACCTGCAGCTTTTTGAAGGCGAGTTGGAGAAAGCCAAGGAAGCCAAGGGGGTCGAGTTGGACACCGATCTGGACACCGATGACCTGGCCAAACTGGTGGAGACCTACAAAAGGGTCTACAAGGAGAACCAGGGCGAGGAGTTCCCCCAGGATCCAAAGGACCAGTTGTACAAGGCCATCGGCGCAGTCTTCGGCAGTTGGATGAACGAGAAGGCGATCAAGTACCGCAAGATCAACAATATCACCGGTATTCTGGGAACCGCGGTAAACGTACAGTCCATGGTTTTCGGCAACTTCGGAGAGAACTCTGGTACCGGAGTGGCCTTCACCCGTGACCCCTCTACCGGTGAGAAGGTCTTCTTCGGTGAGTTCTTGGAGAATGCCCAGGGAGAAGACGTAGTCGCCGGTATTCGAACTCCGAAAAACCTTTCAGCTCTCAAGGAGATCAACCCGAAAATATACGATCAGCTGGTCGGCCTGAAGGACAAGCTGGAGAAGCACTATCGGGATATGCAGGATATAGAGTTCACCATACAGCAGGGAAATCTCTTCCTGTTGCAGACCCGAAACGGCAAGCGAACCGGGGCGGCGGCGCTCAAGGTGGCTGTCGACATGGTCGAGGAAGGAATGATCAGCGAGGAAGAGGCGGTCGGCCGAGTGACCCCGCAGCAATTGGACCAGCTCTTTCACCCCTGGATCGACCCGAGCACCAAGGGATCCCTTGCTGTTCTGGCCAAAGGACTCAACGCCTCGCCGGGCGCGGCTACCGGGCAGATTGTTTTCACCGCGGATGAAGCCGAAGAGTGGGCCAAGAAGGGAAAGAAGGTACTCCTGGTCAGAATAGAGACCAGCCCCGAGGATATAGGCGGAATGCACGTCGCCGAAGGTATTCTCACCTCCACCGGTGGCATGACCAGCCACGCGGCGGTAGTAGCCCGGGGAATGGGTAAACCCTGTGTCGCCGGCTGTAAGGCGGCGGTTGTCAAGCCGGGCAAGCTGGAAATCGAAGGCAAGAGCTACAAAGAGGGCGAGTGGCTGACCATCGACGGTACTACCGGTGAGGTCTTCGAAGGTCAGGTGCCTCTGGTGAACCCCAAGATCACCGACGACTTGGCTAAATTCCTGGCTTGGGCCGATCAGATCCGAAACAAGGCCGATCGTGAGGGGGTCAAGGAGAAGGGATTCGGTGTTCGAACCAACGCGGACACGCCCAACGACGCGCTGCAGGCGAGAAAGTTCGGCGCCGAAGGTATCGGGCTGTGTCGAACCGAGCACATGTTCTTCGGCGAAGGCAAGCTGGAAATCTTTCAAGAGATGATTGTGGCCGAGAGCAAAGAGGTGCGCATGAAGGCCTTGGACAAACTCCTTCCGCTGCAGACCAAGGATTTCGAAGGCATTTTCGAGGCGATGGACGGTTACCCCGTTACTATACGTCTTCTCGATCCGCCACTCCACGAGTTTGTTCCGAAAACCGACGCGGACGTGAAAGCTCTGGCCAAAAAGAGCGGTCTGAAGCCCGAAAAAATCAAAGAGAAGGCCGAAGAGCTGCAAGAGATGAACCCCATGTTGGGACATCGAGGCTGTCGTCTTGGTATTACCTACCCGGAGATCTACGACATGCAGGTAGAGGCGATCATGAACGCCGCCTGTGACGTGAGCAAAAAGGGCATCAAGGTTATCCCGGAGATCATGATTCCGTTGGTGGGAACCAAGGCCGAACTGGAGATTCTGCGGGAGAACGCCGAGAAGATCGTCAAGGATGTGCTCGGCAAGAAGGGCAGCGACCTGGAGTACAAGATCGGTACCATGATCGAGATCCCCCGCGCCGCACTCACCGCCAACGAGGTGGCCGAAGTGGCGGATTTCTTCTCCTTTGGAACCAACGACCTGACCCAGATGACCTTCGGTTATTCCCGTGACGACATCGGAAGCTTTGTCGGTCAGTATTTGGATATGAACATTCTGCCGGAAGACCCCTTCCAGAGTTTGGATCAGAACGGAGTCGGACAGCTGGTATCGATGGCCGTTGAAAAGGGACGGAGCAGCAAAAAAGAGCTCAAAATGGGTATCTGCGGCGAACACGGCGGCGATCCCGCCTCGATCGAGTTCTGTTATCGCAACGGGCTCAACTACGTCTCCTGTTCTCCCTTCCGCGTCCCCATTGCCAGGCTGGCGGCGGCTCAGTCGGTGGCGGAAGACCTGAAAGCAAAAAAAATAGCCTGATAAATCAAGGATATCGAACAAGGGGAAAGGCTGAAGCCTTTCCCAGCAATTCTCATTTTGGAAAGTGCACTTGCACTTTCCAAAATGAGAATGCCTCCAACAGTTAGAAACACAAATCATTGCTATGCAAATGAAGCAAATTCTCAATTTGGAAGTCAATAGACTTCCAAATTGAGAATTGCTCAGCCTTTCCCCTTTTTATTGAAATATTGGGAATAATAGACTAAAATTCGTCGAACATCAAAAAACTTCTCGAAGGAGTCCGTCCGATGTACACCGATAACAATCCGGAAAAGTACCGTGAAAAAATCAATACCATCATTCTGTTCAAATTTCTGTCAGCCCGAGAGATCGAAGATCTCTTGGCCATGTGTGAAGTACAGGTTTTCGAACCGGAAGAGACCATCGTCAATCAAGGAGACGTGGAGCAGGCCTTTTATGCAATAATTGAGGGCAATGTCGAGGTTGACGTGGATGAAAAACGGAGAAAGAACGTGTATATCTGTACCATTGGTGCGGGAGAGGTTTTCGGCGAGGCGGGGATGTTCATGAAGGTCCAGCGAACCGCCAACGTGAAGAGCCTCGACAATTCGGTGATGTTGAAAATGACCAGAGAGAAGTTTATCCAGTTCATAAAAAAATACCCCGCTACGGGCAACAAAATTTTAATGGTCATTGTATACAGCCTGCTCAAAAAGCTTCGTGAGGCCAATCAGGAGCTGGCGTACGAACGGAAGTTTGACATCAGCCAAGACGACGTCGATTCGATAGTCTCAGACTTCATCGGCTAAGTATGCCGGGGGGCAGGAGTCGAGGGGCGCTCTCCGTTATTTTTCTCTTTTTCGTCCTGACGGGGCTCTGGGGCCTGGATCCGCAGTGGAAACAACCGACCGGGGGAAGGGTCATCGCATTGGCTCAGGCGCGTAGGTATCCATGGGTCTATGCTCTGGCGGAGGATAGACGGATCCATGCAAACCGTGTTGACGGACGTTCTATCTGGAAGAGCGCTATTTTCCCAGAACGTATGCAAGCGAGTATGGTTCGGGGACCGGATGAGAGTCTGTATGTGCACTCGGCGTCAGGAGTACTCTATGCGGTGAATCCCGCCGGGCGGATCGTTTGGGAGGTGGAAAGTTCGGGGCAAATAAACCATGGTCCCGTGGTCTCTCCAACGGGGGTGATATACTATGTCAATAGTGATTCCAAGCTAATAGTTAGAAACCACGTAGGCCGACTACTCTGGCAGCAGGCGTACGATAAGTCCATCATCGGTCTTTTTGCCGCCAATAGGGACGAGCCATTGATGTTCAGACTGCGGCTGCTTTTCGATGATGGAGATCTGATTACTTTGGACTCTTCCGGCAGGAAGCTATACAGCATGAGGCTCGACCTGCCACCAGCCGCAAAAGAAGGACCAGTGTTTCTCTGCATAGCTGATTCGGGAATGCTGGTAGGCCGCGAAAGACGGATGCGGAGCTATAACGAAGACGGGGCCCCTATCTCTACTTATATCTTCGATTCGCCGCTTTCCGGATTAGTGTACACCGCTGGTAGCTGTTTTATTCTGGATAAAAAGGGTCTTCTGATGGTCTACGATACGTTTCGGCAGCGAATGCTGGATACTTCTTGGCCTCTGGTCAAGCCGGCAGCTGAGCCGATTCTGAATGAGAAGAACAGCTTCTTTGTCGGTGGAAGCGATTGGGTGGTCTACAGCTTCCAGCTTCCTGAGTCTCTCGTATGGTCAAACCGCGGCAAAGGCCTATCCCCTCAGAGTAAAAAAAAGAGTCAATCTACAAAAGAACCGCCGCAAGAGGACGCTGGTGAGATTATCACCGCCGAATTGATATCCCAGGCCGGCAGGGACGATTTGATCATGGTCTTAGAGCGTACTATCACTGAATTACGGAAGAAAAACGAAGGGCTTAGCTACGAGCGGGGGATAAAAACGCTAGAGCTTTTGGCGGGCGTAGGGGTCTTGAACCCGCGTCGCGAGGGACGACGCTTGATCAACGACTATCCGGAGATTAGACGTCGAGCGGTTGATCTTTTGGGTCTATATGGAGACCTGCACAGCATCGATTTCCTGACTCGGTTGGCTCGGTACGAATGGGATAGTCGAGTACAGACATCAGTTATTCAGGCGCTGGGGAATCTCAGAAGCGACCCCGACGGGAATCTCGCCAGAGAACTTCTATCGCTTACAAAAAAACGGGTCTTTGATATCGAGGAGAATCCCGCTCTTTCACCTGTTTTGATATCTAGTATCGATAGAATCAGCCGGTATTCGGGGGTAGTTCGCTCCACGGCGGCGGAACTACTGAAGGAGATTTACTACTCTGGCGTGTCACGGGACTTGAGACTCCAGGCAATTGAGACACTGCGATCCTTCAATCAAAGGAAATAAGATAACAGCTCTCCGTCGTCCGTAGAAAATGTACTGTCATCCGTATATTTTATGTTATAATGATGATTATGAAAAATAAAGCAATCGTAAAAACGGTTCTGTTATACCTGTTGGTGTCAGTGATACCGATGGGAGCTCTCGATATTGTCGAATCCGAACTGGAGACGGTGGCGGATCAGCAGGTGGAGTTCATCAACTACCAGGGACCCCATGCAAAGGTCGAAACTACCGCCGAGATAAGGGGGATCGGTACGAGCCTCAGCCGGAGTCTGGTCGATGGGGAAACAGCGGGCGTGCTGAGGTCCGGGTTTTTTGATAAATACGAGATTAAACATATCGTCGGTTCTGGAGAACAGGAGGGATTGAACGCCGATATGTTTTTGATCCTCCCAGAGGCGCAGGTCGACCACATCGATAATATCCGTCGGATTCTTTCCTCCTTTATGCAAGAAAACTACGGTATTAACGCCGACAGGGCGGACGCTTTGGCTGTGTTCACCACCGTTTATAACGCGATACACCGCTCAGATATGGAGTACTTTTCACGGATCTACAATCCGACGGTGCTGAAGGAGCTGGACCGCGAGAAGGCGGGTATGTCTCGAAGCTACAACGAGTGGCCCGGGACTTCACAGATATTGATACCCCTATCAAGTCTAGGGCGTCCCTCGGCGGAGACTCTCGGCGGTGATGAAAAGGTTCTCGAAGAGATTAGGGACCAAGAGGACCGGGGAATAGACGAGCGAAAAGAAATCGTTGAAATGAGAGAAGAGGAGTTGGCTGCGGAGAGAGAAGCGCTGGAAGAGGAGAAAACGGTTTCCCAGGAACGTGAAGCCGATGAGGACGAATTTCAGGAGCGCGATCTGGACGAGGAAGTCGTTGTAGAGGAGGCGAAAAAGACTACCGGTGTCGATCGGGAAGAGCAAGCCGAATCTCTGAGAATCCAGCGAGATGAAGAAGAGCCTGCGGCGGAGGTGGAAGAGCTCGAGGAAGAGAGTGAACTTGTGAGGCGAGAGCGGGAACTATACCAGCGGGAGGAGCAAATAAGTCAGGAGCGTGAGAGAATCGCGCAAGACGAGGAGGAGCTCATAGAGCAGGAAGAAGCAGAAGAGGCAGCTCCGCAAGCCGCGCCACCGGATATGGAGCAATTCACGCCCTTCATTCTTGTACGGGAGCAGCGAGACGGTGTTTTAGGAACCATGGTTCTTTTGGACCGTAGGGGGAGCATAAGGAAAAGATCGCAGCTCAACAGTATTAGAAACAAACAAGCGCAGCCGCATAAAGATCTTCTTTACGTGATCGCCGGAGAAGACGCTCCACCCAGGTTGGTCAAGATTGTAGCTTTGGATCAAGAGACTCTGGAGGTCCGGCATGAGTCGAATCTCGAAGTGTTCCAGGGAAGCAGTCTGTTACTCTTTGATGAGAAGCTCTACTCAGTGTTTGTAGAGGAGGGTGAGTACTACTTGGGACGCTTCAGCGAAGAGCTAGAGATTGAGGCTCGATACGATAGGCCCGTGGCCAGGTACAGCAGCCTACTCAGAATGGATGACTCCATAGTTGTGCAAAATGCCGCGGGGCGGCCTGTGGTCGCAGCCCCTGAAGACTTTCAATAGAACAGTTTCTGAAAAACGCGTCGGAACCAATTGATTATACGACGGAAGATACCCGGATTGCGGAGTTTTTCGAGCCGGTTCATCCCTTCTGCCAGCTCGACGGCGCTGAGGTTGCGCCGGTGGAGGTTCTCATCGATTTCGATCTCCAGCTCCGAGTCCTCCGTCGGAGGGTCTACTATC
>DSBN01000016.1 GCA_011046055.1 Sediminispirochaeta sp.
ATCTCGCATTCCCCAGGACTCGTTTCCCATTACCCAAACTACCAAACTTGGATGAACACTATCTCTCAGTACAATGTCCGTGAGCTCCTTACGAAAAATCGCCCCGGCTTCTTCGGAAAAGCGGTAAAAAGAAGGAGCCTCGCCCCATACCAGAAAACCAAGCCTGTCGGCGGCGTAGAGGAAGCGGGGGGCTTCGAACTTGATCCGTTGAAGCCCATCTCCTTGGCGAGTTGGATATCTCGCTCAAAACTCTCCGCCTCCGGGGCGGTGTAGCCGCCATCCACCCAGAAACCCTGCATGAGAATGAGTTTCTGAAAATACCGCTGCTGGTTTATATACAAGCCGTCGGAGCTCAATCCCACTTCTCGAAACGCGATGTATGTCTCGACACGATCGATCACTTCTTCACCCGCCATCAGAGAAAAAGAGACCTCATAGATATTCGGCTCTTCGGGACTCCACCTGCGCACATCGGGGATGGTCATGTTCAGTTCCGTAGCGGGATAGCGCGCCGCACTCGTGAGAGACAGTACGGAGTTCCCCTTGTAGGTAACCTCTGTATCTACGCGACAATGTTCAACGGGTTTTGAGAGACGTAGATGAAAAAAAGCCGTCCCGTTCGTTGCGTCGGTCTGTACGGAGAAGGTCTCGATATGCAAATCCGGCAGGAACTCCAGCCAGACACTTTGCCATATACCGGTGACGGCGCTGTACCAGCACTCAAAGGGGGCCCCTATCGATTGTTTTCCCCGAGGCTGCTCCGCACCGGGCTTGTCTTCAACGATAAGCGAGACCGTAATTTCCTTTTTTTCCGCCGCATACGGGGTAATGTCGAAATAGAAGGGCGTGTATCCTCCCTTGTGACTTCCCACTACCGCATCGTCTACCCACACTTCGGCGAAAAAGTCGACCGCACCGAAATGAAGAAGCAGGCGATGGTTTCTCTCTTGATCAGTGAGTCGAACTTTTCGGCGGTATACTACGTGCGTGTGGATATCATTGGTTCCAATTCCAGAGAGAGAGCTTTGATAGGTAAACGGAACAAGAATGCGTTGATTTAATTCAGAGAAGATCTTTTCCCGGTGAGAATATACGAAATTATCATCATAGAAATCGAACTCCCACCAGCCGTTCAAGCTGCGCCAGGACTTCCGGTACATATGCGGTCGCGGATAAATCTTTCTGTTCTCTATTTTGTGCTCCCCTTTATGGTGGTCTACTTCATCTTCCAGATCTTTCCTCTGTTCCAGGCTGTGGTAGCCAGCCTCTACAAGTGGGACCTCTTGACCTCTTCGATGAGCTTCATCGGCATCGACAATTATCTGAAGATGTTCAAGGATCCGACCTTCTGGTCGTCATTGATGAACACGATAAAGTTCGTCGTGTATTCTACCCCCCTTCTCATCGGTACGGGGCTGCTGTTTGCCCTGCTGCTCAACGGTACGGGATCAAAGAAAGTACTTTTCAGAACCGCGTTCTTCGCTCCGTATATTTTCTCAGTGGCCATCGTTACGCTCATATGGGGTTTTATGTTCAATGCTCAGAAAGGATTGCTGGGCGAGTTCGCTCGTATCATCGGTATACAACCGATAAACTGGCTCACCGATCCCTCCTTCGCTATGCCGGCGATTATCATCGCTACGCTTTGGTGGACGGTCGGCTTCAATATGGTGCTTTTTCTGGCGGGATTGCAGGATATCGACTCGGCGCTCTACGAGTCGAGCTCTCTCGAGGGGGCTTCTTGGTTTCAGGATTTTCGCTACATCACCCTGCCCGGTCTGGCGCGGACTCTCGAGCTGGTCACGATCCTGCAGGTGATAATGTCGTTTCAAATTTTCGGACAGGTGTACATCCTCACCAAGGGTGGTCCCGGTGGCACGACCAGGGTATTGATCCAGTACATCTATGAGACCGGTTTTCGGGATCATCAACTCGGCTACGCTTCAGCCATGGCCTTCGCGCTGTTTCTCGTCATGGGCGTAGTCTCCTTTTTCCAATTCAAACTTTCAAAAGAGGAGAGCTGATGAAAGTCAAGAATATTAGCATTACCGTCCTGCTCATCGTGTTGGCAGTTGTTTGGATTCTCCCGATTTATTGGATGTTCGTGATGTCGATCACTCCCAACGAGCTGCTGAAACTGAATTCGACCGCCCTGTGGCCGCAGGGCTTTAGCATACAAAACTTTCTCGGTGTCTTGCAAATCGGTCTCACCCTTCGGTGGTTCCTCAACAGCATCATCGTCACCCTTCTCGGTACCGCACTCACCCTCGTCCTGCAGTCCATGGCGGCGTATGCCTTTGCCAAAATGAGGTTCAAAGGACGATCCCTGCTCTTTTCGCTCACTCTTGCCGGGCTCATGGTGCCGAAGGAGGCGATGTTCATCCCCCTCTTTCTTATGTTTGCCCAAGTGGGAGGGCACAACACTTACGCGGCCCTCTACCTGCCCCGAGTGGCGATACCCATGGGCGTGTTCATCATGGCTCAGTTTTTCAAGGGAGTACCCGATTCGGTCACCGAGGCGGCTCAGATAGACGGAGCCACGCCGCTGAGAACCTTTTTCTGTATTATCTTGCCCATGTCCATACCGGCGCTCACGTCGGTCGGTATTTTTACCTATATCCTCACCTGGAACGATTTTCTCTGGCCCCTCGTGGCGGCCACCAGAAAGGAGATGTTCACCATCACTACCGGTCTGGCCTCTCTCCAGGGAAACTTCGCCCAGGCGACCGAACTCGGATCGCTCATGGCTCGGGGAGTCATCGCGGGACTTCCGCTTTTTATCCTCTTTCTTATTTTCCAAAGACACTTAATCCGCGGAATATCGATGTCCAGCGGTGAAAAATATTAGACACGATGAGAAACGAATAGAGGAAGCAATAAAGGATCAATATGATCCGAGAAATAAAAGGAGAACCATATTATGAAGAAACAGACCATCCTGTTGTTGTCCCTGGTTATCGTCGTGCTGCTTTTCGCCGGCTGCGGCGGTGAGAAGGAGAGCTCATCGGCGGAAAGCGGGGAAAAAGAAGGCGGAGTCGTGGTGCTGGAGCTGGCCCGTTTTTTCGGAGAGCCCGACGACGAGCTCATGGATTCGACCGACCTCAGCAAAGCGAACTCCGAAGCCGCTACAATTCAGATTCTGACCAACATATTCAATGAAGAGTACGAGGGGAGATCAGGGTTGAAAAACTCGGTGGCAGCGCCTGGGGTAATTATTACGATCAGCTGAATACCACCTTTGCGGCGAACGATCCGCCGGATGTGGCGGTCATGCACCAGTCGAACATGCCCGCGTACGCATCCCGGGATCTCTTAGTAGCCTTGGACGAATACTACGAAGAATACGAAATGAATCCTTCGGACTGGACCTCCCCGGCGGCAAAGGCGGTATCATACCAAGGCGCCTCCTACGGTGTCCTCTTCGACCTTCACGGCAATCTCCTCCATGTAAACGTGAATCTTTTCGAGCAGGCGGGGCTCGTGGATGAGAAGGGCGTTCCTATACTCCCGACCAGCACCGAGGAGTGGTTCGAGCACGCGCGGATAATGAGAGAGAAGACTGGAAAGCTCTATTGGGTCGAAGATGCAACCCAGTTTCCGATCTCTTTTCGCCTTTTTCATACACTCATGGAACAGCAGAGGGTCAGCGTAGTAAACACCGATACGGGTGAGGTGAACATCGATTCGGAAGCCGGTAGAAATGTTCTGAATTTCATGCTCCAGCGCTTCCAACGGGACTTTTCCGATCCCAATGCCGACTACACCGCCGCGCAGCAGCTCTTTATGAACGGTGAGGCGGCAATTGAAATGAACGGAACTTGGGTGGTCGACCAGTACAGCAAGGAACTGACCTTCGACTACCGGGCGATGAACTTTCCCAATCTCATGGGGCGGAAAAAAGTTTGGGCAAACAGCCACATGTGGGTTATACCAAAACAGCAAGAAGACAAAAGGCAGTACGAAGCGGCTATGGAGTTCTGCAAGTTCCTGAGCGAACATGTCTACGAATGGGCCGCCGGCTCTGGGCACATCGCCCCCCGCAAGAGCGCTCTGGCGAAACTCGCCGATGATCAGATTCCCCAGCGAGCAAACTATGCCGAGACCGCTTCCAACGCCGTGACCTTTCCTCCGGTCATCAGCTATTCGAACATAGAGAACATCATCAAAGAGGAGATTGAAAAGAGCTGGCTCTTGGATACGAGCGTCGACAGTGTGCTGGAACAGGCTCAGAAACGGGTCGAATCGGTGATGAATGAATAAGCGCAACGAATTTTTATAGAATAATAAGGATGGGGCTGACCGACAGCGGCAGTCCCATTCTCTTTTCGCATGTACAGATCAGGTAGCCGCGTAATACAGCGCGGAGAGGGAAGAGTATATGAACCTACAGGAAGATCCCCACAGACGTTACCCCCCCCTGGCCGGTGAATGGGTCCTCGTCTCCCCCCATCGGGCAAAACGCCCCTGGCAGGGTCGAACGGAGCATTCGACCGCTGAGCTCGGTCCGTCATACGATCCGAGTTGCTATCTCTGCCCGGGCAACTGCCGTGCGGGTGGGATCAAAAACCCCGACTACCAAGAGACCTTTGTCTTTCTCAATGATTTCTCCGCGCTCCTTCCGGATGTAGCGGGAGGTAAAATCGATGAAGGGGGATTGTTCAGGGCGAAAAGCGAACGGGGAATCTGCAAGGTAGTCTGTTTCTCTCCCCGTCACGACCTCACTATTGCATTGATGGATGTCTCCGCTATACGCGGGGTTGTAGATGTATGGGAAAAGGAGTACCGTCTCCTCGGCGAGGAGTCGTATATCAACTACGTGCAGATCTTCAAGAACCGTGGTCTGATGATGGGCTGCTCCAATCCCCACCCCCACGGCCAGATATGGTCGACTGAAACGGTACCCGAACTTCCCTCCAAAGAGAAGGAGATGCAGGGCGATTATCTCTCGAAAAAGGGAAGCTGCCTGCTCTGCGACTATCTCAAAGAGGAGGAGTCGAGGGGCGAGCGGGTCGTCATCTCCAACGATTCTTTTACCGCCCTGGTTCCCTTCTGGGCGGTGTGGCCCTTTGAGGTGCTGGTGCTCCCGCGCCGTCACGTCTCCTCGATAGCTGAACTCGGTGATTCTGAAAAGAATGATCTTGCTTCCCTCATCAAACGCCTTGGAACCCGGTTCGACAACCTCTTCTTCACTCACTTTCCCTACTCGATGGGGCTCCATCAAAAACCGACCGAAGAGAAGGTGGTTCGTATCTTTTCGGAGGCTTTCGGCACCACCGTTGAGGTGGAGCTCTCCTCGCTCGAAGCGCGGGATGGAGAGACGGGGAGCTCCAGCGTCCTTGGTGAGGGGAATTGCCGCTTACTTTCTTCAAAGAGGATACAGTATAGGGGGATTTTTAGCTTACGTGAACAGCGAGGTGGCGATGGGCTCCGGTCTCAGCTCCTCCGCTTCTTTTGAGATTATCATAGGTGAGATATTCAATTCTTTCTACAACGGAGATCAGATCGAAACTCTGGAGATAGCCTGGGCGGGAAAATGGGCGGAAAACACTTTTTTCAAAAAACCCTGCGGACTGATAGATCAGATCGCCTGCGCACACGGCGGGGTGGTGTCCATCGATTTTGCCGACGCGAGCTTTCCTTCGATCGAGAAAGTGAACTTCTCCTTCGCGGAACACGGGTACCGGCTCTGCATCCTCGACACCGGTTCGAGCCATGCCGATCTCACCGACGACTATACCGCGATTCCGCGGGAGATGGGCTGCATCGCCTCGTACTTCTGTGCCGAAGCGCTCAGGGAAGTTGATCCTACCGCGTTCAGAGGCTCAATTTCCGAACTTCGAGAGCGCCGTGGAGACCGGGCCGTCCTGCGGGCTCTCCATTTCTACAGGGAAAACGAACGGGTCTCCTCGATGACCGCGGCACTTCGCGCCGGAGATATAGACTCCTATCTCGCCCTCGTTGGTGCTTCCGGCTCCTCTTCCTGGAGATTCCTGCAGAACTGCGTAGCGAGCGACGAGGACGCGGGGTATCGGCAGAGCCTCGCCCTCGCCTTGGGCCTGAGTGAAGACCTGCTCGGTGGAGAAGGATACCAGCGGGTCCAGGGGGGCGGCTCTGGTGGGCGGAGAATGACGAACGACGAGTCCGACCCCCTCTTTGTATCTAAGCCGCACCGCCGGCACTATTTTGTAGAAGCTGGGTGAGCAGGGGCGATATTACGTGGAGTACGATATCAGCGGAGAAGTGGGAGACCATCGCCGCCGAGTAGGGCAGGATAGCCGCCGAGCCGATGAGGCCCAATGCAAAAAGAACGAGCATCTGTTGAAGATTAGTGTTTATGATCATGTTGAATCTCCGGGAACAATATTAATGAGAGATTGAAACGCTCGCCTCGCGTTTCGGGATCAGCCCCGCGGGGACCGGAGTCCCTGGGACTGTACCGCGCCAGTACTTCTTTCAAATCATGTTGAAACTCAGACATCTCGTCCGGGCTGATGTCCAAGGGGATGCTCTGATAACCCATTTTTCTGAAAATATCCTGATCCGTCTCGGCGCTCCGATGGGCCGCCAAGAACTGACTGTATATGTTGGCCATAAAGGCGGTGAAGGAGTGGTGTCTCATCTCTGGGCTCATTTGCCGTACATCTTCCTCGGTGAAATGCGCCTTCTCGGGGGCGGGACAGGTGTAGATTTTCTCGACGGTGCCCCGCACCTGGTGGGTCGCTACTATTTCGATGATCCCGCCCCGCTCCAGGCGCTTGAGATGACGGTAGAGCCCGGCTTGGGAGATATCGGGGAGCCGCCGCGCCAGTTCTCCGGCGCTGAGCCTGCTGCCGGTCAAGGCGGCTATTATCCGCAGCCTTTCCGGGTGCAGTACCAGATCGGCGCGGAATTTCCAGTTTTGATCCGTTTTATCCATGTCAGAAACAATAATATTATCAAGAATGATAATAGTCAAGATAAGTTTATACTTTTTTCATAATAGTTTCTCATGCTGCTTCGCAGCACTCGAAACA
>DSBN01000048.1 GCA_011046055.1 Sediminispirochaeta sp.
ATGATAGACGCCGCCGCCGAGAGCGGCGCCCACTGCGTCAAGTTTCAATGGGTCATCGCCGACGAGATCGTCCATCGCCGGGCCGGGGAGATCGAGCTCCCCGGAGGCAAAACGGCTATTTGGGATCGATTTCACCAGCTGGAACGGGAGCGAGATTTCTATGTCCGACTGAAAGAGCACAGCGAAAAACGAGGGCTGCAGTTTCTCTGCAGCCCCTTCGGTGTAAAAAGCGCCGCCGAACTGTTGACTCTCTCGCCCCAGGCGGTCAAGGTCGCCTCACCGGAGCTCAACCACTACCCCCTGCTCGAAAGTCTCATGGGACACCCCCTGTTCTTGTCCACCGGAGTTTCAAAGCTGGGGGACATCGAGATGGCTTTGGACTACCTCCGGTCGAATCGCCGTCACGAAGACGGACAGGAGGTTTTGCTGCACTGCATCACCTCCTATCCGGCGCCGGAGGAGGAGTACAACTTGCGACTCCTCCCCCTCTTGGCCGATCTCTTCGACGTGAGCGTCGGAGTCTCGGATCACAGTGAGCACCCCTCTTTGGTGCCTCTGCTGGCGGTTTCACGGGGGGCTCGAGTTGTGGAGAAGCACTTCTGTCTCTCCCGCTCGGGTACGGGTCTGGACGATCCCATCGCCCTGGAACCCCCGCGCTTCGCCGAGCTGTCGCGCCGAATCGCTGAGGCTGAAAAGAGGACCCTGACCGAAATAGAGCAGTGGTGCCGCGGCGAGTTCGGGGATTTACGGGTCGAAAGAGTTCTGGGAGACGGACGGAAGAGGCTGGCTCCCTCTGAGGCGCCCTTTTACCACCGTACCAAGCGCTCTATCGTTGCGCTGCAGAACCTCGAGGCGGGCCAACGTATCAGCCAGCGGAACGTAGCCCTGCTGCGGAGCGAGCAGCAACGACCGGCTGGCTTGCCGCCAAGGTACTGGGATACGGTGATGGGTGCGGTTCTGCGCAAGGGGGTAAAGGCAGCCCACGGGCTCCGCTGGGAGCATCTGCTTTGAGGCTCCGCGGCTCCTCACGTCCTCAGCAGCTCCTTCTTTAGTCCTCCACCAGACCGAGTTCCTTCATTTCACGCAGCAGCTGTTCTCGGCTGATCGGTTTCTGCAGGTAGCCTTCGCACTGGCTGCGAAAGGCGTTTATCACGTTCTTTGCGTCACCGAGGGCGGTGGTCATAATGACTTTTACCGCTTTGGTTCCCACAATTTTTCTTTTGCTCTCGATATCCCGAATCTCTTTGAGGACCTGTTGTCCGTCTTTTTTGGGCAGCATGATGTCCAAGCAGACCAAGTCGTAGGGTTCGCCTTCATCAAGAGCCAACTCGAAGGCTTCGATCGCCTCCTGTCCGTCCACCACGATATCATTCTCCCCGAAAGGGGCCAAGTAGCGCTGCATAAGCTTGCGGCTGGCAAAATCGTCTTCGACAATCAAACTCTTCATCACTCCTCCTCTTTGAGGGATAGGGATACGGAAAAGGGGCTCCCCTCGGCGTCGAAATAGTAGACGTAGAAGTTTTCGATGTCTCCTATCTCATCCAGGCTGAACAGAACTCGCGGAAAGGAGAGTTGAACCTTCACGCTCTCTTCGTGGAGCTCGCGGAGAAAGTTCCCCGCCAGAATATTCAACAGCTCCAACAGACAGTCGTCGATCTCGTCGAAGGAGAGGGACTCCCAATCGGTGGCGTGGATATTTTCGACTATGGCCTGTTTGATCTCCAGGGGAAAGGAGAGCAGCATGCGACCACGGATGGGGTGGGAAAATTCGATAAAAAGCTGCTGCCCGACCTTGAAATCCGCCGCTTCCTCCAGTTCCATCACGTCGAGAAAGGCCATCTCTCCCAAAGTGTCTTTGCTTGCCTTGATCAGAGCCTGTCGTGCCTTATGTTCGTTGATCTCTACCATGAATAATACTCCTTCACCCCTCGCCCAAGACTTCGACTACCTTCTCAGGGGTCATCGGTTTCCTGATAATGCCCAAGACCTTGGAATTGGTGAGCTCTTTTTCCATAGCATCGCTGCCCATACTAGATATCACCAAGACCGGCAGCTCTTTCGTCTTGTCCATCAGTCGCAGTTTTTTGATAAAGGTAGCGCCGTCCATTTTGGGCATATTGAGGTCGGTCACAACGATATCCACCTTAGTCTTATTGAGTTCGGACATAGCCTTCAACCCGTCTTCGGCTTCGAGAAACGTAGAGTCCTGATACCCGGCCATCTGAAAACAACGCTTGATTATCATTCTTGAAGTGGCCGAATCGTCTACTATCATTATTTTTTGCAAATCCATCATCAACCTCTCATATCTCCCAGGACTTCCCGGCGTTGGAAACCAGGATCGTTCCGTCTCCGACCTTGAAACTCACCGTCCGGCTGCTGTTGCCCCCGGTATCCTCTTTGACCACACCGTAGCCATTTTTCCACAGATACCTTTTTATCGCAATTGTGTTCCGTCTTCCGATATCAAAATGGCGATTCTGGTCCATAATACTGGACCCTCCGGTGAGTTTGACTTTTATATTTTTTTTGGCGGCGCCCTTCTTTTGCATCTCTTCGAAAAGCACCGGCAAGCCCGTATCGGCAAAATAACCGGGAAGCTTCAAGGCCTTGTCTTGGTTCACCTTCGAATCCGGCAAAGCCACATGTATCAAGCCTGCTACTCTGTTCTTCGGATCGTAAGCCAGGACGGCCACGCATGAGCCCAGGGCGTACGTTTTGAGTTCGTCCTCCGGTCGGTTGCTCACCTGCCATTCACCAATACCCACATCCAGCCGCATCATTTCATCTCCCTCAAGAGCTTGACTACTTCCAGGGTCATGTCTTCGATGGGGAGGAGCTTCTCCACGGCGTCTTTTTGATAGGCCTCCTTGGGCATACCAAAGACCACGCAACTACTCTCGTTCTGTCCGAGGGTTCTGGCGCCGTTGTTCTTCATCTCCCACATCCCATCGGCTCCGTCACGGCCCATGCCTGTCAGAATGACCCCTACCGCGTTGCTGCCCACGTACTGGGCCATGGATCGAAACAGCACGTCCACCGAAGGAGCGTGGCCGTTGACCTTCTCTCCCTCCTTCACCCGAACCTGGTAGATCCCGCCGGAGCGAACGACGCTCATCTGCATTCCTCCAGGGGCGATCAATACCCGCCCCTTGAGAATACGGTCCTGGTCCTCCGCTTCCTTGACCTCTACCTTGGAGATACTGTTGAGCTTGTCGGCGAACATCTTGGTGAACTTCGGCGGCATATGCTGCACTATAACCGTGCCGGGCATATCCGGAGGGAAGGCTTCTATCATGGTTCGCAGGGCGACGGTCCCCCCAGTGGAGGCTCCGATTCCAATGACCTTGTCGGTTGAACCGGTCAGTACGGCGCTCTGGGGTTTCTTGCCCTTTTTGACCTTTCGATCCTTCCAGCGGGAGACATCGATGGTGGAGGCGAGCTTGATTTTGTGGATCAGCTCGTCCAGCATCTGTTCCAGCTTGTTGCCGAAACTGGTGGAGGGCTTGGCCACGAAATCGATGGCCCCGTACTCCAGAGCTTCCAAGGTCACCTGTGCCCCGGGGGTGGTCAGGGCGGAGACCATAATCACCGGGAGGGGATACTGGGGCATCAGACGCCGCAGGAATTCCACCCCGTCCATCCGCGGCATCTCCACGTCCAAGGTCAGGACATCCGGTTTCTGGTAGACGATTTTGTCCCGAGCCACGTAGACATCCGGTGCACTACCCACTACTTCGATCTCCGGATCACGAGAAAGCCCGTCCATGAGGATTTTTCTGGCCAGGGCCGAATCGTCGATCACCAAGACCTTGATTTTGTGCTGCACATTTTCAACTGCCATGTTCTTCCTTCTTCACGTAAAGAGCCGGTTGGACGTATTTGAAATCCGAACTGTCCCGGCCAAGGGACTCGGAATGTCCGATAAACAGATAACCACCGGTGGGGAGAAATCTGGCGAACTTGTCCACCAGATCCTTTTTGGTGGGCGGGTCGAAATAGATCATTACGTTGCGACAAAATATGCAGTGAAACTTTCCCTTGAAGGGAAAATTGGGTCGCTTAAAATTGAGGCGTTTGAAGACCACCATCTTTTTCAATACCTCTTTGACCGAGTATCCCCCCGCCTCGTTGGGAACAAAGTACTTGTGCAGCAGCGCTCGGGGCACCTGTTCGATTCGTTCCGGACCGTATGCTCCCAGCACCGCCTTCTCCAGAGCGGTCTGGGAGATATCGGTGGCCAGAATCGGCGGGCCGTCGCGAAAAAAGTCGGGGCCAAAAAACTCCGCCAGCATAATCGCCAAAGTGTAGGCTTCTTCACCGGTAGCGCAGCCGGCGGACCAGAACCTCAGGTCCCGGCTGCCCTGCTGCTCCAGGTGGTATTTCAGCTCCGGAAGCACCCTTTTTTCCAAGAAAACGAAATGGTCGTTCTCACGGAAAAAGTAGCTGTGGTTGGTAGATATCTTGTCCACCAGTTCCAGCAGACCGGCTCCGCCGGTATCCTTCACCACCCAGTTGTAGTAACTCTGGAAGTTGCGGTAGCCCATCTCTTTCAGCAGCTTGTTGAGCCGGCCCCGGACCAAAACTCTTTTTTTTTCAGTCAGATGGATGCCAAACTTCTCGTACACCAGTGTGGAGATCGCTTCGAACTCCTTGTCGCTGATATCAATAAGTCCTTCCATACGCTTACTCGAGTACAAATGAGAGCAGAGCTCCGGTGTCGATGATCAGACTGACCTGTCCATCGGCCATGATGCTACAGCCCGAAAGGGCTCTAATATTTTCCATATACGGAGGCAGACTCTTGATAACAATCTGCCGATATCCGAGTATCTCGTCGGCCAGCAAGGCTGCTTTCTGATCTCGTGCTTGAACCACAATTACAATTCCCTGGTCCACCTCTTTTTTTTCGGTCTGGATATTGAAAAACTCGTGCAGTTTCAGCACCGGCAGCACTTCATCGCGAAGATCGATCACCGTTTCGTTCTGATTTGTTCTGGTGAGTTCCGCCGTACTGGCCTTGTGAAACTGGATCACGTCGGTGATGGGGATGGAGTACATCTGAGCCCCTACGGTGAAAGAAATTCCGTCTATGATCGCCAGGGTCAAGGGGATCCTCAGAATGAAGGTACTGCCCTCCCCTTCGACACTCCTAATGTCTACCTTCCCCCGCAGTTTCTGAATGTTCTGCTTGACCACATCCATTCCCACGCCCCGGCCGCTGATTTCGGAGACCTGCTCGGCGGTGGAAAATCCGGGTTCGAAGATCAATTTCCAGACCTCCTCATCCTTCATCTCCTCGGGGTCGCCCTGAATGAGTCCGCGATCGAGGGAACGCTCGAGGATTCGCTCCCTATTCAAGCCTCCACCGTCATCGCTGATGGTGATCCAAATCTCGTTTCCTTCATAGCCGGCGTCCAGCTTGATGAGCCCAGCTTCGGGCTTGCCCCGTTTTTTACGCTCCTCCACCCCTTCGATTCCATGGTCCAGGGCGTTTCTGATAATGTGGACCAGAGGATCGGAAATCTCTTCCATCACGTTCCGGTCCATCTCGGTGTCTTCGCCGCTGATTTTGAGCTCCACCTGTTTGTCGAACTTTTTCGACAGATCCCTCACGAGCCTTCTCATTTTGCTGAACAGCCCTTCCAGGGGGATCATCCTGATGGACATGGTGATCTCCTGCATCTCCCGGGTAATTTTAGACATATAGCCGGAGCTTCGCTCAAAGTTCGGTAGCTCCAGATCCGCCAGATCCGGGTTGTTGAGGACCATCGCCTCGGCGGTGATCAACTCGCCCATCAAGTCAAAGAGTTTGTCCAAGCGCTCCGTATCCACCCGAATATCCCGCCGTTTCACCCGATAACCGGAGTATTGATCCCCCTTCTGCTCGCTGTTTTTGCCCTGCTTTTCCAGGACCTTTTCCACTTCCTCCTCTTTGGCCGCTCCCTGCTGCACCAAAATCTCTCCGAGACGCATCCGCTGCAGATCCAAGGCTTGATCTACCGCGTCTCTGCTGGCGACCCCCATTTCGACTAAGAGGTCGCCCAAGGGCTTGAAGTCCCCCTCCTCCTTGCCGGCCATGGCGTCTTCGGCGCTCACTTCGGTGTCCGCCTCGTCCCCGGGTTTGATCTCCCCCCGTTCGACCTGGTGGAGCGTACCGTTGAGCCCGTCGATGCTCTGAAGCAGGAGATTCAGAACCTGTTCGTCGGGTTTTCTATTGCCGCTGCGCAGGGTATCCAAAATTCCCTCGATCCCCATGCACATTTTTTCCAGAATGGCGAAACCGAAGAATCCCGAATTCCCCTTGATCGTATGAATAGCCCGAAAGGCCTCTTCTATGTGGGCGGTCTGGCTGGGGTCTTTTTCAAGCTCCAAAAGCGCGTGCTCCGCCGTGTCGACCTGATCGGAGGTCTCCTCGACGAACTTCCGCACCATCTCCGGGGTGATCAACTCCTCCACGACCCCGCTCTTGGTCGGGCTCTTTTTTCGGTCCGTGGTCGGGGCTTTTTTCTCTTGCTCTTTTTTGTCCGATTCGGGGCCTTCCTTCTCTCCTCCGCCCGTCTCCGCCCCCTTGGACTGGATCCGAGACAGATAGGGAGCTCTCATCCCCAGTACTCCATCGATGTCTACTCTATCTTCATAAATGGTCAGTGTACCCTTTTGACTTTTGAGATCACCCGCCTGCTCCTCTATATCGGTGATCATCTTCTGCAGCGAGTCCCCTCCGGCAAGCAGCACATCGATGAGCTCGTCTTCCATCTCCAGCTCTCCGCCCCGGAGGCTGTTGAGAATAGACTCCAGGTCGTGGCTCAGAGATTTGACCTCCTCCAGACCGATGAAGGAGGATACCCCCTTGATGGTGTGCATGGAGCGAAAGATATCGTGAACGGTCCGCTCGTCGTAGTTCTTCTCCAAGTCCAGAATTCTCTCTTCGATATCGTCGAGATGGTCGTGGGCTTCGATCAAAAAGGATGCGAGAATCTCCGGGTCCTCGATCTCCACG
>DSBN01000146.1 GCA_011046055.1 Sediminispirochaeta sp.
GTTTGGAGAAAGCCTGTTTTTTATGTTGCGGGAGAAAGACTTATCCACTAAAATTAAAACTAAGATAAGGAGATAAACATGGCCTGGAAAAACATGAAGCTCAGCGCGAAGTTCTTTGTTGGTTTCGGGGTGGTGATAGTACTGCTTATAGCCGTCGGTGCTTGGGCCATTGTGGGAATAAACGGCATAGTCGAGAACGCCGGTGAGGTGATCAAGGGCAACGAGCTGCGGGGCAATATTGTCCAGAGAGAGGTGGACCACCTGAACTGGACCATCGACCTGAACAAGCTGCTCAACAGCGACGAGGTCCACGAGCTCCTGGTGGAGACCGATCCTCGACAGTGCGCCTTCGGACAGTGGTACTACAGCGACGAACGACGGCGGGCGGAGCAACTGGTTCCGGCGTTACGTCCGGTCCTGGCGGCCATCGAAGAGCCCCACACCCGTTTGCACCAGAGCGCGGTGAAGATGGGAGACTACTACGAGGAGGTCGACCGCAATCTGGGGACCTTCCTGCGGGAGATTAAGGCCCGGCACCTCATATGGGCCGACCGGATTTCCGAGGTCTTTTTGGAGCCCGATCTGTACGAGCTGCGCGATGTAGAGTTCGATCACAAGGAGTGCGCTCTGGGGCAGTACCTCTACTCCGAGGAGGTGGCCCAGAAGCGAAGGAGTGACGGCGAGTTCGACCGGGCGATCTCCGGGATATACGATCCCCACCAACGGCTTCACGAATCCGCCGCCTATATTGACGAAAATCTCGAGCCGGGCCGAAAAGAGGAGCTGCGGCAGTACTTCCTTGAGACCACCAAGCCACTCTCCTACGAAGTACTGGGTAGGATAGACGAGCTGTTGGCCTGGCACGATGGGAAAATGGAACGGTTGAATTTGGCCATGCAGGTCTACGATCGGGAGACCAGCACCGCTCTGGAGGATGTGCAGGGCTTGCTCCAGGAGATCGTGATGACCACCGCCGAGCATATTATGACCGATGAGGCGATGCTCTCGGCGGTGGAGAACACCCGACGGGTGGTGATAATATTCGTCATTGTAGCCTCGTTGCTGGGAGTGCTTTTGGCTGTGGTGATCGCCCGGGGTATAGTGCGTCCCATTCTCAAGGGGGTCTCCTTTTCCCAGGAGATCGCCATTGGCGATTTGGAGGCCGAGCTGGATGTATATCAGAGGGACGAGATCGGTCAGCTGGCCGACGCGATGCGGGGGATGCAGGAGTCGCTGCAGTACAAGGCCAATATCATCAAGCAGTTTGCCGACGGGGACTTTTCGGTGGCCATAGAGAAGAGTTCTTCAAAAGACGAGCTGGGACAATCCTTGATAAGTATGAAGCAGTCCCTGAACGAGCTCCTGGGCCAGGTGAACACCGCGGTCGACCAGGTCAACAGCGGGGCCGATCAGGTCTCCCAGGCGAGTCAGAACCTCTCTCAAGGAGCCACCGAGCAGGCCTCCAGCCTCGAGGAGATCACCAGCTCCACCAACCAGATCAACAGCCAGTCGAAGCAGAACGCCGAGAACGCCACCGAGGCGCTGCAGATAGCAAAAAAGGCCACCTCCGACGCCGAGCTGGGTGACAAGCAGATGGAACAGCTGGCCGAGATCATGGGCCGGATCAACGCCTCATCGGACGCGATCAACAAAGTAGTGAAGGTGATCGATGATATCGCCTTTCAGATAAACCTTCTGGCTCTGAACGCCAACGTCGAGGCCGCCCGGGCGGGCAAGTACGGTAAGGGCTTCGCCGTGGTGGCCGACGAGGTGAGAAACTTGGCGGTCAAGAGCGCCGACTCGGTCAAAGAGACCACCAAGATGGTCGAAGAGACGGTGGACAACATCAAACAGGGAACCGAGGCGGCCAACAACACTACCGAGCAGCTGAAGTCGATTGTGGACGGCTCCGGCAAGGTGGCCAATTTTCTCGAAGAGATCGCCCAGGCCAGCCGCGAACAGGCCCAGGCCATCGAGCAGATCACCGAGGGGCTCGATCAGATCGACGAGGCTACCCAGGCCAGCACCGCCAGCGCCGAGGAGAGCGCCTCCGCTTCGGAAGAGCTGGCCGGCCAAGCCCAGCAGCTGCGGGCGATGGTCAGTCGGTTCCAGCTCGACGACGATTATGTCGTCAGAAAGCGCCTCCCGGAGGCGCCGCGCAAGGCTTTGGGCCGTTCAAACCGCGAGCAGTCGAACCGGGGAATCAAGCCCTGGGGGGACGACGAAGGCGAGGAGCGCGGCGAGAGTTTCGATGAGGACGATTTTGATCGATTCTGAGTCCGTCGGCGGTTCATCACACCGCCGGCGAATGATTTGATACTCAATTTTTTTAAAAGGAGAGTCATGAATGGCAAAAGACGATACCATCGATGAAGATATGCTGATCGAGGACGACGAAGAGAGCACCGAAGACAAGTACCTCATGTGCAAGCTGGGCCAGGAGGTATACGGGATAAATATCAGCCATGTGACCGACATAATCGAGTTGCAGAAGATCACCGAGGTCCCGGATATGCCCGAGTACGTCAAAGGGGTGATCAACCTGCGGGGGCAGGTCATCCCCATTATCGATCTGCGGCTGAGGTTTCGGATGGAAGGCCGGGAGTACGACGACCGAACGGTGATCACCGTCGTGAACATCCACGGAGCTTCCATCGGTTTCATCGTCGACACCGCCACTGAGGTCCAGGCTATCCCGGAAAAGGCCATCGATCCGGCTCCCAGCTTTCACGGCGGGGCGGATAGGAAGAAATACATCGCCGGTTTGGGAAAAATCGGCGAGCAGGTAATCATCATCCTGGATATGGAGAGGCTGGTGCAGGCCGAAGAGGTAGAGAGCCTGCAGGAAGCGGCCAAGTAGATCGAATCTTCGGAGCGGGCCCTATACCGGACTCTCTTCTATGGGAAAGGAGATGCAAAAACAGCTGCCCTTCTCCCGACGGACGCGTATATCTCCACCCAACTGCTCGGTCAGAACACGAACCAGCTGCAGACCCAAGGACGTACTTGATTCGATATTGACCGTCTCCGGCAGGCCTACGCCGTTGTCCTCTACCACCAGCAGGTAGCCTTGCTCTTCCTCCTTCATCTCGAAACGGATCTTGAGTTCTCCTCCATCGACACCGACAAAGGCGTGGGTGAGGGCGTTGGTGATGAGTTCGTTCAGCAGCAGGCCGAAGGGGACGGCCCTGGTCACGTTGAGGTAGAGCTCTTCGACCTTCGTATGTACTGAAATTGTATCGGACATGGAGTAAAGGGCGAGCAGCTCGTCCAGAAGCCGCTGGATATAGTAGGCGATATCAATTCTGGCCAGGTCCTTTGATTGATAGAGATTCTCGTGGACCAGGGCCATGCTGTGGACTCGGCTCTGACTGAGTTGCAGCGCCGAGCGGGCCTGTTCCACCGTGTGTATCTGATCGCCGTGGAGATTGAGTAGACTGGCTATGATGCTCAGGTTGTTTTTTACCCGGTGGTGAATCTCCATGAGCAATATTTTTTTCTCATACAATGATTTTTGTATCTGCTCTTCCGCGGCCTGCCGCTCGGCGATTTCGTGCTGTGCTTCGGCGTAGAGGCGGGCGTTTTCCAAGGCCATCGCCGCTGAGAGTACGTAGGGTTCCAGGGTCGTGATCATCGCGGTTCCGAACATGCCCGGCCTGTCTCCGCAGAAGCCGATCAATCCAATGACTCTGCCCCGTACCACTATCGGCATTCCCAGGAAGGAACGGACCCACTCGTTCGCTGGAGTGGCTATCCAGCGATCCTCCCGTCTCGTATCCTTGATCAGCACCGGGTCGGGGGAGTCGGGGAGACTTCCTAGAATGCCGTGGTCGTTGCGGTTGTAGAGCCTCTCCAGTTCATTTTGGTCGATTTGATGGCGACCGTCGTCGCGCCGGCGAAAGATTTTTATCCGTCCCTGCTCATCCTTCAAGCCCAGGGCGATGGCGCTGTAGTGGGTGTTTTCTACAATTTCATCGAGGATCAGGTCCAGGATCTGGTCGCGGTCCATGGTCGAGGCCAGGGCCAGGGTGGTTTTTCGGAGGCTTTCGGCCATCTGCAGCAGGTGGAGGTGCTCTCTCTCCCTGTTCTTTCGCTCGGTGATGTCGATGATGGCTACGAGCACGTTGCGGTAATCCCCTCGGCCGTTTTTTTCGGGGACGCTTATCTGCAGCAGCAGATCCATCATCTCGCCGGTCAGCTTACGGCCCAGGGTCTCCCCTTCAAAAAAACGCTCTCCATCGGCGATGGCCACCATCTCGCGGATAAAATTGTCCGTCGATTCGTCCACGAATATCTTGTCCAGCGAACCGAGGAATGCCTCCTTCGAGGGGGCGTGGTACATCCGGAGGGTGGCGTCGTTGACGTCCAGGATCTTTATTTCCTGGAGAATGCGCTGCAAGGTCTCCGGGTGTCCCTTCAGGTAGGACTGGAGATCCTCCTCGCCGTCGTCCTTGATCTCGTTCAGTAGTCGGTAGACACCGGTATAGTCCTCTTCCCAGATCGATACGTTCAGATTGTCGAATATCTTTCGGTAGCGGTACTCGCTGGCCTGCAGCCGGCTCAGCTCTCGCGAGCCGAAGCCATCAGAAAAAAAAGAGTTTTTGTTTTCCGGCAGATTCTCAGGATGTCTATTCATTCGAGGCATATTATACCGAAAGGGCTTTTATCAATCAAATCCTTTTATTGACACGAAGCTCAGGGTTCCGTATGGTTGATATGGAACCGATGAGTCATACACAGATCAACGAAATAAAAACCCTCAGCCCGGAGCTGGAGAAAAGGATTCAAAGGAATCCGCTTCTCCAAATCGACACCTTCATCATCCCCTCGCCCTATATCAAAGACAAAAGCGTGGAGAAGGACTACCAACACAGTCTGGTGTGGATAGAGGAGGGAGAGATTCTGGGCTACCTGCTGGTGTATTCGGATCGGGAGAAGAGACGTTACAATATATACAAGCTGGTCACCAGCCCCTTCGCCCGAGGCCGAGGGATCGGAACTCTATTTATCGAGCACCTGGCCCAGAATATTGCCGAAGGAGCGAAGGTCTACCTCTATCTGTGGGAGAAGCAGACCGACACTCTGGAGTTTTTTCAGAGCAAAGGCTTCCAATTGGGAGAATCGATAGTCTATCGCAATCTCATCTACCACCACCTATGTGCGGACAAGGATGAGATTCTCATCGGCAGCGAATTCCGAGCCGACGACAATTTGATGCTCAACGAAGAGATCGGCAAGACCCGCCACGACGCGAGAAAGACGATCCGTCTGCTCTCCCACATGGTGGAGATGCTGTCGATCGACAACTGCGGGAGGATCATCGAGGATATCAACCGGGAGACCACAACCCTCATCAATATCTTGAACTCCTTCCGAGACACTATGAACAGCCTCCACGAGGTCAATCTGAAAGAGCTTGTTTTGGAGAGAATCATCCCCTACGTAGAGGCCTCGGAGGTGGATTGCGAGCTGCGGCTGAGTCTGGACACCAACTCGCCGATAGTACTCGGTTATTACGTGAACTTCGGTCGAGCCTTGATCAACATCGTCTCCAATTCTCTGGAGGCGATACACGAGGCGGAACGCAAGGGACTGCTGGAGATCGAGATTCGCGAGAATGAGGCGGGAATAGTCCTCTTGGTTCGTGACAACGGCGTTGGAATATCCGCGGATATGCTGAAGACCGACGAGAACAACATGCCCGCCTTTGTGGGCAACACCACCAAAAATCGCAAGAAGGGGGAGGGGCTGGGGACGATACAGATCTACTCCACCTTTGGCGCAAAAAACATCAGAGTCAGCAGTACCCCGAAGATCGGGACTATCTGGCAGGTGCAGTTGTACCGACCCACCAAGGGCATCGACAAGTGGTTTGCCAGACTCGAGCGCCGTTACAACGAGTTCAAAAACCTCAGCGCGGGGCAGCAGCTCACTTCAACGACCTCCCGAACGGAGATCATCAGCTACATCTGGCAGATGAGAAAAATGGAGATCTTCCTCTTCGATATGATTCTGCAGTTCAGTCGGTATCAGAACATCCGGGTGATCTACCGAACGCTCCTATCCTACCTCATGAATAGAATATCGGAGAAGCAGGTGCACAAGGAGATCAAGACCTACCGCAGCGACCATCCCCAGCTCAACAATTGGCTCCTGGACACGGTGCTGCAGTTGAGGAAGAAAAAAGATCATCTGGAAGAAGGGGTGGATTTGGATAAATACCAGGGGGCGCTGTTCAAGAGCTATGGGCAGGCTATTGAGAATATAATCATTTTCACTATGGATCCCATCACCGGTGATTTTCTGGCCACCGACAGAAAGCTGGCCGAACATCTAGACCTGGCAGCCTATCTGAACCGCGAGAAGGACCAGCTGCTACGGGGAGAGTTCGTGGGAGATACCAACGACGACAGCCAGGCGATCTTTTTGGGAGTTTGGAGCGTTGTATCCGACGAGGACTTGATAGAGAAGCTCAAGCTGATCCGTACCGGAGTGAAGACGCTAATACGGATGGGCATTCACGGGACGAAGCGTCTGTCCTTCTATCAAACAACCTACATCAAGCATTCCACCGATATAGACAGCGACATCAGCACCACCTTCGGCGAGTTCTCCAGGGTGAAAGACGAGGACCTCCACCGTTTCACCCGTCAGGCGGACGATGAGCTACAGGGGATGATTGCTATGCAGGACTGAGTTCAAGTGCTCCAACGTGGGTTCGTGTTTTTTGCGTTTGATAAAAGGTTTTATTATTTCCTCAGTCGCCTCGGGAAGGGTGTAAGCACCGCCCCGGCAGAGCTTCATCGCTTCGTGGATGAGACTTCCGTATTTTTCTTCGGGGAACGAGCAATTCTCAATTTGGAAGTCATCAGACTTCCAAATTGAGAATTTGCTTCATTTGCATAGCAAGAATTTGTGTTTCTAACTGTTGGAGGCATTCTCATTTTGGA
>DSBN01000238.1 GCA_011046055.1 Sediminispirochaeta sp.
CGCTTGGATTTGATGTACCGTGACCCAACGTAGATGATCCAATTCCAGTACCGCGATCTCACTCTTCGTCTCCGATCAGACTTCTACGTTCCACCAAGTCCTCGCCTTTGTACTTCAGAACGACCACCGGTTCTCCGCGTCGATAAATGGTGATATCCTGTTCATCATCCATGTATGACACCGTGCGATGCAGTATTCCATTTTTCCAAGTTTTTTTCCGTATCAATACCCAATCTTCTTCGTCCTGGTGATAATAATAGCGACTGTGGTAGCGCGCATCTTCCACTCCGCTGACGCTCTCTTCGACCAGCCGGAGCAGTCCGTTTCGATACTCGTATTCTACTTCTTTTCGCGACTCCCCATCTATCGTCAACTGCCAGACCCTGCGCCCTTCCGAGTCGTAACGAGTCTCGACCTCCCGACCCTTGGTAGGGAATATCTCGTTTTCCAACACACCCTCTTGGGATGGGGTGCTTGTCTTTCCGTACACCAGCTCTCCGTCGCAGTACTTCTCGGTGAGCCGTACACCTTCCTCTTGACTGAAAAAGTAGATACACCCTTCGGTGTCGAGATGCCACTGCCGTACATTTCGACTCTCCACACCCGAGTCGAACACCGAGTTTGAGGCCCCGTCCTCATCGCTGCCGTGTACAAAGGTTCGCAAAAGGTCTCCATCTTCGCCGCGCAGATACTCTCGTCGCTGCCGGGTTCCGTCGGGGTATTGGATCTCCATCTCGACAAGAGCGCCATCATCGTAGGCGTAGCGCCGGGCCGTTACTTCCCCTTTCTCGTAGGACTTCTCTTCCAAAAGCAGGCCGTCACTTGTAATTGTCTCCTCTACCAGCACTCCTCGACGGTAACACCTTCCGTAGAGCACTTCCCCCTTTCGTTCTAAAACCCGCCGCTCAATGACCTGGCCGTCCAGGTAGAGCTGATTCTCCACCCCTCCGTTCCATATCTTCTTCTCCAACACATAGCCGGAATCTTCCCCCGGATCCCCTTCGATCTCCTCCAGTTCCATCCCCAGACCGTTGGACCGGAAAAACTGAACCGTCCTACCTTCCTGTCCGTACATCGTTGTGCTGTACAACGGGAGAAAAACGCAAATCAGTAGAAAGGATCTTATAAGCCTATTCATCAGAAAGAAGAATGTCTAGAAAACGATTCTTGTCGAAGGGTTGAATATCCGTGTACTTCTCACCGGTCCCCATAAAGACAAAAGGCATATCTAAATTTCGACAGATAGACACCACCGTTCCCCCTTTTGAAGCCGAATCGTACTTGGCCAGAACCACCCCATCTATACCCACGGCGTGATGGAACATCTCAGCCTGTTGCATTCCGTTCTGACCGGTTGTGGCGTCCATAACAAGAAGCTTGTGATAAGTTCCTGCTTCGTTTTTCGACTTGATGATTTTATCGATTTTCTGCAGCTCTTTGATCAGATTCGCTTTGGTGTGCATCCTTCCGGCAGTATCAACCATTACCAGGGGGATACTCTTGTTGTGAGCGCTTTCGATCCCATCATAAACCACGGCGCCCGGATCGGCGCCCGGATTCTGACGAACCACCCGCAAATCCAATCTTCGACCGTGTTCTTGGAGCTGGTCGATCGCCGCGGCACGGAAGGTGTCGGCAGCAACAAGCACGCTCTCCAAGCCCCGTTCTTCCCGCATATAGTGGGCCATTTTGACCAGGGTAGTGGTTTTTCCCACCCCGTTAACCCCAAGAAAGAGCAGCACGTTGGTAGAATCCGGGATGAGCTGCAAGTCGGTACTTTTAATATACTGCCCCAGAACCTCGCGAACAATTACCAACAGATCCTCTCGGCTCGTCAGCGACTTAGCTCTCTTTTCAACCTCTTCGACCACCTCCATCGCCGTGCGCGCGCCGATATCCCCCTCGATCAGGAGATCTTCCAGGGCTTCGATAAAGTCTTCATGCTTTTGATTGCCCTTAAAAAGCGCACGTAGAGCGCCGCCTAAATTTTTTTTCTTCACCATCTCTCTCCATGATAAAAAAAGGTCTACCACTGTTCGGAATTTTTTATGTAGTATCCCGTGCTGATGATACTATCGGTCAGGAAGATCGCATTGATAAAAAGGCCTCCCAGATAGGCAGTGTACCACAAAGAGGAAGCGGCGTGCAATCTATCGATTTCACTCTGCTCGGCCCCGGAGATCATCGCCGAGTTATGAGCGTAGGCGTACTGACTGCTCTGTCCGTAACTGAGCATAGTCAATGGGATCGTGAGAAAGAAACCTGCCAAACTCCGGTACACCCGGTCCTGAGCCCTACCATTTAGCTCCGAGAAGACCTCATCTCGTACCGGAAAGCTTATGTCCAGCTCCCCAGAGTCGCCTGAGTATATTCGATAGATATCTCGGTAGTTCTCCTTTTGCAGTGCAAGTACCGCCGGTGAGCTAAGCTCCCGCAGCAGTAACGGAGTCTTTCCCATAGGAGTGGCATTGAGATAGACCTCCGCCCCGGGAGGTTGGCTTCTCACCAACAGAGAAATGGGAGTCTCCTTCTCCAAGACCACCTCTATCTCTTTAGTCCTTGAACTCTCCAGGCTCAACCCCAGCTCACGGTCCACGTATCCCGGCGCCCTTACTTGTAAGAGGTGCGGTCCCGGCTCTAAAAAAGATAACCGTCCTTCGTTATCAGGGGCGCCCCTCTTTTCATCCAAATAAATCTCAGCCTCTCTGGGCCGGACGCGGAGGAGCAGGTCGGCCCAGTCCCGAGCGTAGACTAAATCCCGCAAGCGAGGGGTAATTTTCTCTATGAGTTCACGGCTCTCATAGGGAAAGAAAGCCTCCTGGAAAAAGACTATCCTTTCGTCCTGGCCACGCAGATACAGGACAAGCTCCACATAGTAGAGCTCATCTAGAACCTCAATACTGCCGCTGAGGACCGCGTCGAAGTCTTCCAAGCGACTCCACGCCGCTAAATCGATATCGGGAGGGTGATACAGTTCAGCCCTTTTATTTTTTTCACCCAACTCTATGGGCAGTCCCTCCGCTTTTCCTCCTTCAAGCTTCGAAGTAGTTTCAGAGCTTTCGATTCGACTCAATGCTCGGTTCAGTTCATAAATCTCCCGCAGCACTTGGTCTTGTTGATCCTCCAAGTTCCGCCGGCTTTTCTTTTCGGAACGCAAAAAAGCCCGATCCCGGCGGTATTGAAGCTCGTGGTAGCGAGTCTGCAGGCGATCTATCTCCCGACTTAGTTTCTGGGCTCTCATTGCGGAGACCTCATGCCGATCAGGATACCGAAGAGGTATCTTTTCCAGCTCCTCGATGAGATACCGGGGTATCGAATATTGAAGTCTCCGTCCCTCCTCTGGTAGCTTCCCCCCCTGGAGTCGGCAGACGGCGAGTCGCCAAGACTCGAGTTCCTGAAAGCTCCCGCTCTCTCCGTTTCCTCCGTTTTCAGCGGCGAAGGCGGAGCGAATAGGCGCAAGTTGCTGCAGTACCGCCAGTAACAAGACAAGAGAGGCGATCCTTTTCCTCCTGGTCCGCGGCTTTTTTGTCCTCATACCTCTTCCGCTGCCTTCCGTACCGCGGAGATTATCCTGGATTTTTTAAAGGGTTTGACGATAAAGTCACGGGCGCCAAGCTGGACCGCCCGAACCAGGTACCTCTGACCGTTCATTGCCGAACACATAACTACCCGAGCCCGAGGGTCTCTTTTCTTGATTCTTCGCAGAGCTTCCAGACCGTCCATCACGGGCATGGTGATATCCAAAAGCACCACGTCCGGTTTGTGCGCCTCATAGAGCAGCACCGCTTCGCGGCCGTTTCCCGCTTCGGCGATCACCCGCATCCCCCCCTCCTCCAGAGCTTCACGAAGAGCGTTCCTCAGCATTGCGATATCGTCGACTACAAGTACCCGCGGTCCGATATCATTTTTCCGATACCCGCCATTTGAGGAAGGCTTCGATAAAATCATCTACTCCTCCATCCATTACCGCCTGGACGTTTCCGGTCTGGTGACCGGTCCGGTGGTCCTTCACCATGTTGTACGGGTGAAACACATAACTTCTTATCTGATTCCCCCAAGCGATATCCTTTTTCTCCTGGCTGTGTTCTTGGTGCTCTTTCTCTTTTTCTTCTTGATACAATTCGTATAATCTCGATTTGAGCACCTTCATTGCGGTCGCTTTGTTCTTATGCTGGCTCCGTTCGTTCTGGCACTGTACCACGAGACCCGTTTCCAGATGGGTAACACGAACCGCCGAATCGGTCTTGTTTACGTGCTGACCGCCGGCTCCCGAAGCTCGGTAGGTGTCAATACGGATATCTTCCGGCTTGATATCCACTTCAATGTCCTCTTCGATCACCGGTGATGCGTGGACCGAGGCGAATGAGGTATGACGTCTTTTGGCCGAGTCGAAAGGGCTGATCCGTACAAGTCGATGGATCCCCGATTCTCCTTTCAGGTAGCCGTAAGCGTAGGCGCCGGAGACCTGTATGGTAACGGACTTGATCCCTCCCTCGGCTTCGAGCAGATCGAGCAACTCGTACTTGTAAGACCTATTCTCACACCACCTGGAGTACATCCGGTAGAGCATGCTCACCCAATCGCAAGCCTCCGTTCCGCCGGCGCCCGAGTGTATAGTGAGGAAGGCGTCGTTGTAGTCAAAACGTTCCGAGAGCAGCTCGATACTCCGCAGCTCATCCACTTTTTTTCTAATCCCCGCAAGTTTCCCTTCGATCTCCGCTGAGAGACTTTCCTCTCCCTCTTCCAGGGCGAGCTCGAAGAGCCCCTGAGCCTCTTCGAACTGTTCTTTAATTTCTCTCCAGGGGTCGATATACGCTCTTTTTTTGTTGATTTGTTGGAAAACTCGTTCGGCCTTTTCTCGGTCGTTCCAGAAGTCAGGCTCGCCGGTTTTACGCTCCAGATCTTCTATCTCCATTGTCAGTCTCTCGGGGTCAAAGACGCCTCCAGGCTTCGTTGATCTCTCCTTCGAGAGTGTCTAAGGTCTGTTGTAATTCAGTTAACATGTGTTTCTCCTATATTTTGAGTTTAGTTCTTTTCCATCGCTTCCGTTTCAGCGAGGTGATAATCAATGTACCTTCCAGGGGGTACTGATAAATTCGGAGTTTGTCGTAAAAATCCGTCTTTCTGTCTATGTCACGTTTCAGTCGACTTAGGTACTTTTCCATAATTGAGGGCGACTCCCACAGTCCGGCCTGTACCTTTTTGAAACCGTACTGCTCCAAGACACCTCCTACTTCTTCGAACCGTTCTTCGCTTCCCGCATCCAGGGCCACCGCTACAAACACCGACAATCTCCCTCTAAATATGTTTTTTAGCTCTTACTCTCTTGCCTATCCATCGGCTTGTCGATTAATATAACATATATGCGAAAAGCTGTCCTGACAATAAACGCAATACTTTTTTTGCTCCCCCCTCTCTTGAGCGGGCAGAGTATTTTTGCCCCCTTCGTCTCCGGCTTGAAAGCCGAAGTGAATCACAATCGAATTTTGCTCAGCTGGGAACCCGCTCCGGTGGAGACGGATAGTCAATTCGTGTACCGTTTTGATGAACCCATAGACTCTTCGAGCTTCTCCCAAGCTGCGAGAATCGCCGAATTGGACGGATCGGACAGAGTGTTTACCGACACCCCCGAAGACCAAAGAGAGTATTACTACGCCGTTCTGATAAGCAACGAGAATGGGCGTCCCTACGAATACTTTATTCCCCACCGTAATGTCTTGGTCGAACCGGTTTCGGTAGTGAGTACTGAAGTTCTAAACAATTTTATTACCCTCAACGCCATTGAAGCGACGGCCGAAGATGATTCGATACTCTTGAAGTTCGAAGCCTCCTCCTCGCGAGGCTCGCTGATAATCTACCGCGGTACGCAGTCTATCAGAGACCGGAGCGACCTCTTGCGTGCCACGGCCGTCGCCAGCGTGTCGGCTGAAATGAAGGAGTACCGGGATTACCCAATTCCCGGAGTCGATTATTACTACGCGATTTTTGACACCAAGGCGGCGAAATCGGGTAACTACCGCTTTGTCGAAGGAGAAAATGTACTCTCCAAGCCGATAAGATTGCCTCTGCATTCCGGGACACACCGCTGGGAAGCGGATTCCGCCGGTGGAGAGGTTCGCATCGTCCCCATTCCCACTTTGCTTTTGAGCCGGGGTGTACGTTCCGGTCGCTCCTTAAGTACGGATTTCACTACTCTTCCGGAGAGAGAACCCCTGAACGAGAAGACCCTCGATGTCTGGAAATCTCTCAAGGACACTAAGCTCAGCCTCACATACCCAACAAGAAAAATGGATTTTGACCTTTTAGAGGAAGAGAGGGCAAAACCGAACAACAGCAGCGCGGGACGGCTCTCCGGTATAGTCAGCCCACTCTTGAAGGGCGAAGAGATCGACTCGGACCTCCTTCCGATGTTGGAAAAGCAGTTGGTGGACTTTCTGGACGAAAACATAGACGAAGAATTGGCCGTGCGAGCCCATTTCTATTTGGGCCAGGTCTATTATTTTCAGAACAAACACCGCGAGGCTTTATTCGAATTTTTGTGGGCCTACGATCGGTACTACACAAAGGTACAAGCTTGGCTGAACGCCCTTTTTAGTGTCATTCAACTTTAGCGTTTTTCTATTTTCAAGGTGACGGCGGCTTCGAAGTTGTGTTCTACGTCGCAGACGCAATCCCAGCTCAGTAGGCAGTTTGTCTGTTGATATATCCACACTTTTTTACCGAATCTTTCGGTGATGGTGTAGACCGGAAAGGTCCACAATACCGCCGGCTCCTCGGTGACAATGGTGATCAAAGTTCGGTTGATCCGGTCGTAAAACTGCAACTCCGATACCTGAAACAGTTCGAGCTTTCCCGATTCAATCTCCGTTTCGCCTTCGGTATGTTTGACCAGGATTCCCAGATCCTCCTTTCCCGATTCGGGAAAGGAGAGGTTCAACTC
>DSBN01000348.1 GCA_011046055.1 Sediminispirochaeta sp.
ATCTATTAGTATAAAAGTAAAGACAATGAGGATACAAAGGAGAGTACTATGGGAAGCATAGATTTACCAAAAAGTCCGATGGTGTTCCACCCGACTAAACGGAGCGCTGTTGGTTCTCGCAATTCACTGGCACAAGAAAGCAGGGATCAGCAAGCTGAAGTTGATCGTCTGCTCGAGGAAGAAGTCGATAAGGTAATGAATCATGTCACCGCCAAACTTCCCCCAGATGTGCTCGAGCGATTGGATGTCATGGGTGGTCTGAAGGAGAAGCTCTACAACTACTTCAACCAGAACTACCAAAACATGTTCAACCGTTACATTGTCACCTCTGAAGACGAGATGCTCAAAAAGGTGCGCAACTTCATCGACCGCGAGGAGATGAAAGTAACCAGCCGTTATACCCCCAAGGAGATCTCTTCGCTTCTCGACGAAGTGGGTGGAATGGATCGATTCAACACCGGCGAGATTGAGAAGTCCATTGTCAACATGTACGGCCACCTGCAGGGGCATATTCAAAGAGGGGTCAACGATCTGGAGAACTTGACCAACTCGCTGCTCCGACAGAAAACCGATGTGGGCGCCTTTATCCGTGGTGAAAACGCCTATTCGGTGGTCAAGTGTTCTTTCAAGGACAATATTTACAAGCCCAAGACCGTCAGCGACGTCAAGCTGTCGGTGAACATTCTGGATTCCGAGCTGATCAGCCCGATATTTCACTACCAGGCTACCGTCGAATACATCATCAAGGACCTGCTCTCCAAGCATATAATGGACATCATCGATAAAGAAATCGAGGATATTAAGGACCAGCATATCGAAGAGGGCAAGGAAGAGATGAGCGACAGCGAGATCATCTTCGAGAAAATGAAGCTGGTAGAGAAACATACCGACGACAACAAGGAAGATCCCAACTCAAAGCGCTACGCCATCATGGGCAAACGTCTGATGGACAGAGTGGAAGGGCTCCGGGCGGAAATCGACCCGGAAGAGTTCGACTCCCTGAATATTCGTGAGAACCTCAAAAAGATCATCGATCTGGAAAACATACGAAATCGCGGTTTCAACACCGCCATCAACAGCATCACCAGTATTCTGGACACCTCCAAAATGGGCTATCAGTACATCGAAAACCTCAAGAACGCCCGTGAGCTGGTCATTCGTGAGTACGAAGACAACAACTACCGGGAGCTTCCGGATGAGCGCTACGCGATTATCCTCAAGTACTACGACAACGCACAGCTCATCGAGGAGCGGAAGGCCTACGACGTGCAGGTCAAGTCTTTCGAGGTCGAGGTACAGCACATCTGGGACGTACTGGAGATGGTCTACGAGGACAAAAAGCTCTTCAAACGGATCACCGACTACAAAGACCTGGCCAAGGTCTACAAGAACAAGATCCGACGCAAGATCAAAGATAAGACCGGAGATCCGCTCTACGAAGACATCGACAAGGTATGGGACGAGATCTCCTTCGTCCAACCGGCGGAGACACAGGTCGAGAAAATGAACCGCACCTACGTCTTCGACAAGACGAAGCTGGGCAAGAAGCTCAACATGATCCGGGAGAAGCTGCAAACCATGTACGGCTATCGCTACCCGGTACAGCGAAGGGTTATGGAAGATCGGCTGCAGTTCCTCCAGGAGGAGTTCAACCGCTTTGACTATATTATCAACCCCTATCACATCCAACCGGGACTTTTGCTGGACGTGGACATCACCTCGATCAAAAGAAAGAAGGCTACCCTCGACGGAATGGCCAATGTTCTGAACGAGTTCTTGCACGGGGTTTCAAAGGGATTCCAGGACGCGGCTTTCGCCTCCTTCTCCCGCCGCCGATCGACAGTCAGGGACGATATCGATCAGCACTTCTCCAGTGACCTGCTTGCTCCGGAAGCCAGTGCCGAGGAAGGCAGCTCGGCCAAAGGACAGGGCTACCTGGACATGCTCAACTCATCCTCCGAGGGAGCCGAAGCTTCGGACTCTTCCACGGTGGTGAAGGGCAGCAAATCCAAAAAGAGCGGAACAACAAAGTCCACCAGTACCAAGGGCAAGTCAACCGGAAAAAAACGGGGACGACTCAAGAAAGACAAGGGTGACGGAATGAAGTCACTGTAAAATAAAGATGCCCCCTTCACGGGGGCTTCTTTTTTATCATGTGCATTTTGGGAACAACAATTGTTGTCAAATTGGGACGTGTGAAATAGGGAATTTTGTAGTATGATGAATTAAAGTGAGGTAGATATGGATACAAATTTCATGTTTGAACATTTAGCGGAAAAAGAGGGATTCAACAGCTCCCTCAAGCACTTTCGTAGCGTTACCGAGGTGCTAGAGTATATTGAAGAGGGGTACAACTTCGCGGATGTGCTGAACAAACTGCTCGATACCAAAGAGATAAGTCAAGCACAAGTGGTGCCCGCGGTATTTGCGCTTCTCCATGATAAGTACGCTTACTACTATCGATCCCACAATATGAGCCTTACGCTCACGGACTTCAGCAAAATACTGAAAGAGGTCCCTCGGTGGAAGGCGGTGGACATAGTGCTGGTCTACTACCACCCCGACCTGGGGGCGCAGCTGATCAACCCAAAGAACCCCGAACATTTTGAAAATCTCCACGGGCTCAAGGAGAACGAACTGATCACCATCTACGTCGGTACCCCTTATGAACAAGAGGTCCAAAAAGAGGCGGAGACGGCGATCAAGACCTTGGTGAAATATCTCGAAGGCAAAAGCGCCAAAAGCCCCGAATCGCTGCTCAAAGGCAAGTGTGCCTACAAGTATTTCGAATACGAGGCTGAAGAAGAGGAGACCGAGGAAGAGGAGCAGGAAGAGATGGAAGAAGAGGAAGAGGAGCAGGAGCCTCCCGCCGTCAGCAGCACCGCTCCCAAAAAGCGGAGAATGACACCGTTCTACTCCATCCCCGTGACCAACGAACTTTTTCACAATGGAAACGTAGAAGCTTGGAAGAAGATAATCCAGAGCTACAAAACCAAGCACCCGGAACTGGAAGTCTACATCTACTACGACGGCGAGCGTATTCATGATATTCACTCGCTTTTCAAGTGGGGCAAGGTCAAGCACGGGAGTACCATTTTGATCGCCATTGCTGGAGAGGATATACAGGATGTGGCCAAACTGCAGCGATATCTACGACAGGGCGCAAGTCCTCAGTTCGAGGCTTTTCTGAAGTTCCCGGTCAACACAATACTGAATCTTTTCTGAGGTGATAATAATGGATAATGCGATACATTTTTTTAGTAGAAATAATTATGTGAAAAATAAAAAGGTATGGGAGCGGTTCGGAATTCGAGGCAAGCAAGCGATGGAGTTTGCCGAACTAGATTTGCCAATCGTGCCGGGGTTTATTCTCGACTCCAGCATTGCCGCTCATCTGGATGCGCATGATATCGATGACAAGTTGCGGGAGCATATCAAGAAATGCGAGACGGAGACTGGAAAAAGGTTCAACGATTCTCAAAATCCGCTCCTCTTGAAGGTGGTTATCAGCCCCAACCTGGCGATTGTGCACTATCCGACTCTGCACAACTTCGGACTCACCGATGCTACTCTACCCGGTTTTATCGATTACGTGGACGAGCACTTCGGGCACCATGAACTTCTCTTTTTGATTCACGGGCTATTTCAGGTGGAGAGAAAAATAGCCCAGATCGAGGAGAACCACAAGCAGGTAAAACTCTACGAGGAGAAGATCTCCGATCTGGATTCGGTTCTCAACGGCAACGCCTCCTTGGACGTCCTCAAAAAGAAAATCTCCGCTCTAAGGCCGCTTCTGCCGGAAAACTTTTTCTCCGACGCCTACGAGCAGCTGAGCTACTGCCTCATGCGAATAAGCACGCTGCTGAATATCGATGAGCTGGACAACGAGGACGCGGCGCTGATCATTCAGCCGATGGTCTACGGCAACTACGGCAGCGACAGCGGAAGCGGCGAGTTCGTTACCCGAGATCCGGTGACCGGCGACGGCGAGATATACGGCTGGTACTTCCCGGATACCTTCGACGTGGAGGGACGGAAGCGACAGGACGTCCTCTCGCTGGCTCCAAAAAATCTGCAGGAGCTGCGGAAGACCGCCCGAAACGTGGAGGACCATTTTTGCGAGATACGCAGCATCCGCTTCACCATTGAAAACAAGAAGCTATGGTTTGTTGACCAGCACCCGCTGCTCAACAAATCAACCCAGGCGGATATTCGTCTGCTTTTGGACCTGCACTCGCGCAAAGTGATCGATGATAATGAACTGATACAGGGCATCAAACCGGAACAGCTCAACGAGATACTGCATCCCATTATTCAGCCCAAATCGGTCGAAAAGCTGAGCTCCGTCATGGGAGGAGTATCGGGTGCCCCGGGCGCGGCGATTGGGAGGGTCTATTTCTCCACGGACAAGCTTCTGGAGGCCCATCGTAACGCCCTACAGCAGGGAGAGGATACTCGGATGATCCTCTGCATGCCCTCGACCTTCGCCGAGGACGTGAAGGCCATCGAGGTAGCCAAAGGGGTCCTCTCCTCCGAGGGGGGATATTCGGCCCACGCTTCGGTAGTCGCCCGACAGTATGGGAAGGTATCCTTGGTTCAGCCGGAACTGCAGTTCCAGAGCAGCAGTGTCAAAATCGGCAAACACAGCATCAAGGAAGGAGACCTCATCACCCTGGAGGTGCCCCATTACGGAGATCCGCGAGTTTACTTCGGGGAAGCCGAGCTCATCGAACCAGACCCGTCCGAATCGGGGCTTCTGGATTTTATCGGGGTGGTGAAAAAGCAGATCGACGATTTTCACGTCAGGGTCAACGCCGATACAGAACGAGATTCAAAGCTGGCCGTTCAGTTCGGAGCCGAGGGCATCGGGTTGTGCCGTACCGAACACATGTTCTTCAAAGAAGACCGGATCAACGTATTTCGGCAGATGATACTCGCCGAGGATCTGGAGACCCGGAACAAGGTCCTCAAAGAGCTCAAAAAGATGCAGCAGGACGATTTCTACCGGATCTTCAAGGCCATGGACGGCAAAGAGGTGACCATACGGCTCTTGGACGCACCGCTGCACGAGTTCTTACCCCACAACAAAGAGCAGAGCAAGGCGCTGGTCGCTTATCTGCAGAACACAGCGGGACTCAAAGATATCAACGGGAAGAAGGTGCAAGCCAAGACCGAAGCTCTGCAGGAATTTAACCCTATGCTCGGACATCGTGGCTGTCGGATCGCCGTCTCCTATCCGGAGATCTACCAGATGCAGGTCGAAGCGATCTTCGAGGCGGCCTTCAAGGCTCGCAAAGAGGGGATCAAGGTCTTGCCGGAGATAATGATTCCTCTGATCATGAACTCCGACGAGTTGAAGCTGATCAGATACGGCAAGCGGATCGAGGGCCAGACCTATCCGGGGCTGTCAAAAATAGAAGCAGGGGTACGTCAGAGGCTCAAAGAAAAGAAGCCGATGGAACACCGCTTCGGAACGATGATCGAACTGCCCGTCGCCGCCCTGGCCGCCGGCGAGATCGCCCGTTACGCCGAGTTCTTCTCTTTCGGGACCAACGACCTCACCCAGACCACTATCGGCCTCTCCCGGGATGATTATACCTCTTTTATGCCTGATTACACGCTGTTTGACATCATCGGCGGAAATCCGTTTCAACTGCTGGATCAGCACGTCCAAGAACTGATAGGTATGGCCGTGCGACGGGGAAAAATGACCAGGCCCGGTCTGAGTACCGGTCTCTGCGGTGAACACGGGGCAATACCTCAGAATATCCGCTTCTGTATGGACGCGGGGCTCGACTATGTATCTTGCTCGGTCTATTCGGTCCCCATCGCCCTGCTGGCGGTGGCCCAAGAACAACTAAAAAAACGTTAAAAGTAGCCGGGGCTCCCTATTCGCTGGGGAGCCCCGTTTTCGAAAAAGGTGCTACCAAAGACCGAATTTCTTGACCCCGTTTATCACCAGCTCCGCGGCTTTTCGGGCGTCGGAACGGGGGATGTTGGTCTCTTTGTTGAGGGTTTCCTGAAAAAAGTAGTGCAGGGTATCCATCACCTCATCGGTGTGATAAAAAATGAGAGAAAAATTGACACCCGTCGGTTTGAGAATGGTAAAAGAACCGTATGAAACAATCGGTTCCTTGCTGACCATGACCCGGGTTTGGTTCTTTGCCGTGTAGACATCGAGTTCGGAAAATCTATGGGGAATCTGCAATTTTGTATCCCGGCGGAATGGCTCGACGAATTTCTGGGGAAAGGTTCCCGGTTCGACCAGGATGTAGAGTTTGTTGCCGTCGGTTTCGAAGGTCAAGCCCTCCTCAGCGAGGTAGAGGTTTTTTACGTTGGCATACGATACCACCTCATAAATCGCGTAGGCCGAGGTCTCTTGGAAAAAAGATGAGACGATGAAACCCTCCTCCTTTGGCAACTTTCCTTGGGAATAAGCTTGAAATAGATCGAGTGCTTTTGGTGCCATTGTTTACTCCTTTCTTAGTACAATTATACTAGGGAATACAATTCATTCAAGCATTTATTTTTAGCTCCCTGGCTTTTTGTTCAAAACGATCCGCATAGCCTTGCAGACCGCGGCGACGGTAGACTTCGGCCATGTTGCGGTAGACACGCCAATCTCTCGGTGCGATCTCTTGGGCGTCGCGAAAAGAACGCAGCGCCGAATCGAACCGGCCGCGGCGATACTGACTGACTCCGAAGATGAGATACAGATCTACCGAAGGATGCTCCAAATAGTCCAGAGCAGCGGCAAGTAGACGGTCCGCCTCTTCGTGGCGGTTGAGTTTTCTCAGGCAGAAGAGTAGGGGACGTAGGTACTCCTCTTTGTGAGGATATTCTCGTAGCAGCTCATGGTAGATAATGATTGCTTGAGGGTAGTTTTCCGTGCGACGGTAGCAGATAGCCCGCATCCTGCGGAGCTGTAAGTTATTG
>DSBN01000357.1 GCA_011046055.1 Sediminispirochaeta sp.
GACAACCCCTTCCTCCACGAGAAGTACGCCTATATCAAGCTGCAGCGGGAGGATATCTTCTCCTTTCACCTGGGATTGGTACACCAAGTACTGTGGGGTGGTGAGGATCCGTATGACAAGGCGTTACCTTTTACTCTCGAAAACTTGATGAGGGTAGCCTTTGGTATGAGCGGCGGGGAAGACGCCTCGACTTCCGACCAGGGGGCCGGTGCGGGTGACACCTTCGGTATCTGGGATGTCGGTTCGAGGATCGGCTTCGACAGCTTCGACCTGCACTTCTACAAGCACCACTTCTTCGAGGACGGCAGCGGGGCCTTCAAATTTCAGAACACCTCCGACGGGCTCTGGGGCATTGCCTATGTACCTCGTGATCCTGGCGTCCTGCGGAAGATCGACATCGAGTTTCTGAACACCAAGCACCAGAGCGGCGCCTATCACGATGTGAGCCAAATTACTGGGGATCCCGAAGACAGTGACGTTATTCTGGGAGGGCGCGACAGTTACTACAGCAACAGTGCCTACAAGAGCGGCTGGACTCACCTGGGACACGTAGTCGGTACGCCCTTTTTTCTCACCAGCGGGTCCGGAGATGAGTTGCGGATCGCCAGCAACCGTATCCGCGCCCTGCATATCGGCTCCGCCCTCTCCCCGAGCGATGACTTCGGAATCACCGTGAAGGGCTCCTTCGCCCGTCACTATCCTCCCTATACCCAGTCGGACGCGGATTTTTTCGTGGAGAGCGGCCACAAAGACTTTTTCCACTGTCTCCTCGGAATCTCCCGTCGGTCCCCCTTGAATATCGATGGCCTGATGCTGAAGGTGCAGGGCGCCTTCGACGTGGGACTGGACGGGGAGTTCTACTACGGCGGCCGAATCGAAGCCGAGTACGGGATCAAATAGAAGAGGGCCGTTCTTGAAAAGGGACATCGTCATTGTATCAACCAACGACTGGCACGGTTTCTGGTACCAGAGACAGGAGTTCGCCACCCGCTTCGCCGCCGAGGGGCACCGGGTGTTTTTTGTCAACCGGATCCCTCAGCGGATTCCCAGACCGGGCCGGATCATCCGTTGGCTTCTGTCCAAGAGGCAGAGCCGGCGGATCAACAACGAAGTACCCGCAGGGGTACATCTACTGAGTCCCTTTCTGCTGCCCCCCTTTCGCCGGCTGCGGCCGCTGAACCGGCGGCTGTGGAAGCGGGCTTGGTCGAAGGTTCCGAGACCGCGGGATCCGGTACTCATCACCTACCAACCCACCTACAACGTGCTCGACTTGATCGACCTGGTCGAGGCCTCGAAGCTCGTGTATATAAACACCCACAACTACGACGCCGACCCCTCCTGCCCCCGGGATCTGCTGACCGCGGAGGTCGAGATGGTCCGCCGCGCCGACTTGCTGCTGGCCGACTCGGCCTACAACGCCGGGCGCCTGGAGCGCCATCTCCCGAAAGAGACCGACGGGGAGGTCTGCCGGGCCATGCCGGGTGTTCATTACCAGCGCTTTGCCGCGGCCTATCGGGGAGACGAGGCGCGGCGACGTCGGCATCTGGCTTTCTTCGGGGGTATCGGGCGTCACCTGGACGTCGAGCTCTACAATCGTCTGGCCGAGCATTACGAAGTGAGCTTCATCGGGATCGTAGACGCGGCGGTTCGGGACAAAATCAGCGAGAACATCCGGGTCCATCCACCGGTAGCGCCGACGGAGCTGCCCCTTCTTCTCCGCGATGCCGATATAATGACCATCCTCTACATCCCCTCAGACTACGTGCGTGGGATTCTTCCGGCAAAGTTTTTCGAGTGTCTGGCCACCGGCAAACCGCTGTTGGTCAGCGGACTTGAAGAAGCAGGGCCCTATCGGGATCTGGTCTACGAGGTGGACGGGAGCTTTGAGAGGGCGGTGGAGCTTATCAAGGAACTTCCCGCGACGGAGACCGCCGAGAGACTGGAACGGCGTCGGGAAGTCGCTCTTGGAGCCGACTGGGGCCAACGATACCGGGACTTGTACCGGAGGATATTCGGTTCATGATCACCGTTCTGGCCTACTACGAGCGTATCTCGGTCTACCACACCATGGAACCCTTTTTTCTCCCCCGGTACCGCGGGCTCTTTCATTTCACCGCATCGCCGGAGTACTGTCTGCGGCGCGACCGCAACCGGGTCCTGTTCATGGAGCGCTGGTTCAAAAACGATCTGCCCCCGGATCTGGATCTGATGCGACGGCTGCGGGAGCGCTACGAGAGGATCGTCTTTTTCGACGGCTACGCCGCGGCGGGAACACACCTGCTCGAGCTGCTTCCCTATGTGGATATCCTCTACCACAAGGCGCTTTTCAACGACCAAGGGCTCTATCGGAAGCAGCTTTACAACAAACGTCTGTTTGCCGACTATTACGCGGAGAGGTATCAGATCCGAGACGACGAGCCCGAGTACCCGCAGCTGTACCGGCCGACGGATGATGAGCTTGCGAAGATTCGGCTCTCTTGGAATATCGGTCTCGGGGACTATCCGAGACGTCATCTGCCCCAGAGGTTGGGGGTGCTGATCTCGCGCCTTCTCTCGCCCCGGCTCGGACGCTTGATTCGCAGCGGCGGGGAGACTCCACCGCCGGATTTCTCCTCTGAAAAGAGAGCGACTCCGGTGCACGCCCGCTTCGGCCTGGTTGACAGCCGGTCCGTGGCGATGCAGCGAAAGCTCTTCATCGATCTGATCGCGGATCACGGCTCCTTCGCCACAGGTTTCGTCCCGCAGAAGCGCTATTACCGGGATCTCTACGATGCGAAAATGACCCTCTCGCCCTTCGGTTGGGGGGAGGTCTGTTTTCGCGATTTCGAGGCGGTGGTCACCGGGTCGATGCTGCTCAAGCCCGATATGTCTCATCTGCGGACCTGGCCCGATATCTATATCCCCTATGAGACCTACGTCCCCTTAAGTTGGGACGGGGACGATCTTTTTGAAAAAGTCGATTATTACCTCAGCCGGCCAAAGGAACGAAGCCGAATAGCGGCAGGCGCCTTCGAGCAGTACCGGAAGCAGCGCCACTCGCTACCGGAACGGTTCGAAGCGATCCTTCAGGAGAGCATCGACCGGTAGATCCGGCGGTACTTCTCTCCCATCTGCGAGATCCGGTAGTTCTCCTCGTAGATCCTTCGGCTCTCCCGCCCCATTTCCAGCGTTCTCTCTCTCTCAGACAGAAGCTGTTCCAGATGCGCGACCGCTTCCTCGGCATCTTGGAAGAGAAAACCATTCACCCCCGCTTCGACCAGGTCACGGTTCCCCGGCACGTCGTGGAGCAGCAGCGCGGTGGAAGCGCTCATAGCCTCGATCACCCCGTAGGGCAGACCCTCCCACTCGGCGGTCGAGAGGTAGACCAGGCAACGGCTCAGATAGTCTTCTACCTCCCTTTTTCCCACCCACCCGGTGACATCGATATTGGAGGCGCCCAGTCGGTTCTCCAGTTCCCCGCCTCCTACCCAGACGAAGGGAACCTGTTGTATCTCGAAAGCAGCGGCGATCTGGTTGAAGAGTTCGGGATTCTTCTGGTGGTTGGCGATGGCCACGAAGCTCACCTGATCGGCGTCTTCACGCTTCTCTACGTCTATCGGCCCCGTGCCGTTGGCGACGAAATCGGCGGGGATGCCAATATCACGGTAGAGCTGGGCTTCCGAGGGGCCGCAGCCGACGATCTGACCGCCGAATCTGGCGGCCAGACGTTCCAGGATCTTGTACATCCGTCGCTTTTTCTCCGATATATCGGTGCGAATGAAGGCCGCGCAGTGGGGCGTGTAGAGGACCCTGGGGTTCCCGGCGAATCTGGCGGCCATCCGACCGAGAAATCCAGCCTTTGACGAATGAAGGTGGATCACCGCTTCCGGGTATCGGTGCAGGATTGTAATCAAGTGCCAGAGAGCCAGAAAGTCTTGCCAGGGCCGAATCTCCCGCTGGGCGTGTCTCCAGGGGACGAAGGAGACCCCCGCTGGGAACTTGGCTCGCACGTTCTCCACCGAGTCGACCCAGGTCCGTGAACCATGGACCACGACGTGTTCGAACTCCGGTATGGCACGGGTGATATTGATCACCGCGGTGGTGACTCCTGAAGCAAAAGGCTCTATCACGTGAACGATTGTCATTTATCTGCCTGTGGTGTAAAATGTAAAAGGTAGTTCAGAGCATAGAATATGGGCAAAGTGGTGTCAATGAGATGAACCGGCGCAGAAGATTTTTCGTACAGAACACGCTTACCTTTCTCGACGGTCTGGTCATTGCGTTCAGCTATTTTTTGACCTACTATCTGCGGAACCAGTTTCTCCTTTTCGGCTTGGAAGATCTTTTTCCCTTCTCCGTGTATTTTCCCTATCTGGCACCGATAATGGTGATCTGGCTGCTTCTACTGCGTCTTTTTGATAATTACGCTTTTTTGCGTACCAGCGGGGCGTTGTCCCACTGGAGGCTTTTTGGCAATCTGATACCGGTGGAGCTGATCGGTCTGTCGGCGATCACGATGATCCTGTTTTTTCTGCGGGACACCAGCATCAGCAGAAGCTTTTTGATCCTTTTTACCGCGGTAAATTATGTCTGCCTTGTTCTGCTACGCCAGCTGGTATTCATCTATTTCAAGAGGATGGACCGAGTCAGGAAGTACCATCGACGAGCGCTGTTGATCGGCCACGGAAAGGTCGCGGAACGTTTTCTCGAGATCGAACGACGGATGCCGGAGCTGCTTTTTGATGTGATCGTCAAGGATGAGTTTCTCATCTCCGTCGATCAGGAGATGGAAGTAGTTCAACAGGAGCGGCTCTTCGAAGGGATTCTCGACTACGTGTGGTACAACGTGGTCGACGAAGTCATACTCGCGTTCAACGATATCGAACCGAAACTGTTTGCCCCGTTTATCAACGAGTGCAACCGTATGGGGATAGTGGTAAATATCGTTTTCGACACCTCGAACATCACCTACTGGAAGAGCGAGATCGACCGTTTGGGCCCGTTTAACATCATCTCTTTTCAGACCTACGATTACAACCCGCTGCAGCGAGCCTTGAAACGGCTCATCGATATGTTTTTCGGGCTCATCGGCTGTACCGTGCTCTGTATAATTTTCCCCTTCGTCGCGGCGGCGATCAAGATCAACGACCCCGGTCCCGTTTTTTTCCTCCAGACGAGGAAGGGCAAAAACGGGCGGGAGTTCAAGATGATCAAGTTCCGCAGTATGTACACCGACGCTGAGGAGCGAAAAAAGGAGCTGATGGAGAAAAACGAGCTGCGGGGGCACGTCTTCAAGCTGCAGGACGATCCTCGAGTCACCCCGGTGGGACGGTTTCTGCGAAAGACCAGCATCGACGAGATTCCGCAGTTTGTGAATATTCTCAAAGGGGAGATGAGTCTGGTGGGCACCCGACCTCCGACGGTGGAAGAGTTCGAGGCTTACGAACCGCGCCATCGGCGCCGGCTGAGCGTGCAGCCGGGTTTGACCGGCCTGTGGCAGGTCAGCGGCCGGAACAAGATCACCGACTTCGAGGAGATCGTGAAGCTGGACACCCAGTACATAGATAACTGGAACCTGTGGCTCGATCTGAAGATCATCGCCAAGACTTTTTTTGTCCTGTTCACCGGGCGATAATATATCAAGAGGATACTATTGATGAATAAGATGAAGTTTTTGGGATTTTTCGTTCTTGTCGTTTCATTTTTTCTGGTGTGTATTCTCGCAGCGACGGCGCAAGACTTCGACTACCTCGATCGGAGCGTGGATGAGGAGGACGAGTTTTTGGCTTTCGACTTCATCGGAACCTTCTCCGGTCGCTACCTCTACCCGCTGATGGAGGGGCAGGCCCCGCCTAAATCCCTCTACGACGAGGTGAGGGCTGCCATGGACTACCGCTCTCCCCACCTCGACATCCTGATCGACTGGGCGATGAAGGCCGACGGGAAGTACAGTGAAGAGGAGCCCTATCTCGGGGGCCGTTACTTCTACATGTACGACACCCATATGAAGGTCGACTACGAGCCCTTTTCTTTCAAGGCCGGGCGGGGCCCGCACCGGGACGCCGTCGATTCGCCCTATTCGGTCTTCATCAACTCCGTGGATATCCCGGCGCTGCACATGGAGCTGGGCTACGAGAGCGGCTACTTCTTCTACAACAGCCGCTGGATCCAGCTGACCAGTAATTCGAGCCAGTACTACTACGGCTTCAGCCCGGAGGAGGTCGGCGAGACGGGGTATGATTCTCCATATTCCGATGATGATCCCAATACTTTAGAATCACCCCTCCACTACCTCGACAAGGGGGCGAACTACAAGAGCTTCGGCATCAAGCTCGGCGACTGGAGGGTCGGCTTTCAAGATGTGGTGATCTATCTGGATCGGGTTTTCGATCCCGAGTACTTTCTCAACCCCATGCCCCAGTACTTCGTCCAGCTGATCACCACCGAGGACGGTCGCCCCTGGGCCCAACAGGGCAATACCAAGAGCATGATGGGCTTTTTCGCCGATCGACGGACCTTCGATACCTACGGAATGGGGCAGATCCTCATCGACGACATCAACGGAGATTTTATCCCAGGCTACAGCATCTCCCCGGCGATCAAGACCAAAATGGCCTGGTCCCTGGGGGGCTTCAAGGACTTCTCCTTTGGCCGCGTGGGCCTCTACCACGCCGGGGCGACCAAGTACACCTTTCAGGCGACCTCCACCGCCCACCACACCGATCGCTGGGGTGCCCCGGGCTTCATCGATATCCCCTACAGCATTTTGCCCTACGACGCGACTTACACCTCCGGCACCGAGTTCACCCTCAAGGACGGGGGACAGGCGCCGATCGACTACAGCGAGAACTACTTGAGCTACAAATACGGGGAGAACAACCTGGCCTTCATGGCGGACTATCAGAGTCGTTTTTTCCCCGGTACCGATCTTGAGTTTGGTCTGTAC
>DSBN01000293.1 GCA_011046055.1 Sediminispirochaeta sp.
AATCATTGCTATGCAAATGAAGCAAATTCTCAATTTGGAAGTCTAATGACTTCCAAATTGAGAATTGCTCATAACTCCTACTTTCCGTTGATAATCTTGTTCTTGCTTCTGTTTTGCTGGCCGACGGCGTTCCTCGTCGGCCAGACGGAGGAAGAAGAATCGGAGGAGAAGCTTGAACGCTTGGAAGAGACCCGCCGCCAGACAATTCTCTATGGCATAGACTCCCAGGTGGAGGAGCTGATCAAAGAGTTGAAGGAAGAGCAAAACGACGGCTTCAACGATGCCTTGGTCGAACTATTTCAGAACAGCAATAACGAAAATCTTCGTCGAAGGGTGCTCGATTTTTTTCTCACTCTGGAGGACGATCGTTTACGGAAATCGGCTCAGAGTATGCTTGAGCGCTGGGAAGAGTACGGTGCGAATACCGTGAGTGAACTGATACGCTACTTGGAGAATTTTCAGAACGAAGAGATCACCGAGCTGTTCTTTGAGATCCTCGACGAGCCGAACAGCAGTATCGCCTCCAGAGCACTGCGGGCTATTGGAAAGGCGAAAACGGCACGCCTGGAGTACAGCCAAAGGCTCTTGGACTACAAGGATGATGAAAATTTTCGTCCCCAGCTGGAGGGAGAACTCATCGCCGCATTGGGCGCCCTAGAATCTCCTGAGGCGGTTGAATACGTGGCCGATATCGCTCTGGACGAAGACCGGGAGAGCTCTCTCCGATGGCGCGCCTGTCAGGCGCTGGGTGATATAGGAGGGGAGGACGCCTTCAAGGCGGTGAGGGAGCTGCTCAACTCCGACGACACCTACCTCAGAGCTTACGCGGTAGGCGCCCTGGCCGGTTTTGAGAACCAGGATGTAGTGGATGTATTGATCGATGCGCTACGCGACGGTTTCTGGAGGGTTCGGGTACAGGCTGCCCGTGCGCTGGGTGAGTTGCAGGCTCGAGAGGCAGTGGAGATACTCGAATACAAGGCCCGGCAAGACCCGGATGTAAGAAACGTACGTCTGGCCGCGGTAAAGGCACTCGGTGCAATGGATCAGCCAGAGGCCTACGAAATTCTGCGGGATTTACTGGGCGACGAAAAAGCTAACCCTCTGTTGCGGCAAGAAGCGGCAAGATTGCTGGTGGAGAACGATCTCAGTGAAAGCCTCGATGATATCACCAAGTTGATCGAACGGGAGTGGGACAAAGAAAAGCCGATCATGTTGGACTATCTGTGCAAGCAGCTCTCCACCACCAGAGACAAGAGTCTGTCCGACCTGTACCGCAAAATGCTCAGCCACCCCAAGCTCATTAACCTCCACCTCTACGGTCTTCGCGGTATCCGATTGAACGGGCTTAGCGGTTTGAAAGAGGATGTGGAAAAACTCACCGATAAGAAGTACGCCCGTTCCGTCAGACAGCTGGCTCAATCCGTGTTGGAACAGCTCTGAACAATGGAGCCTCACATTTATATATCCGGGTCCGGTTTTCCCGGAGAGTCGGTCATATGTAGAAGCCGATTCAGGCGGTCCAGGGGACTGCGCCATCTATGAAAGAGCAGGGAAGTGGAAAATCCTGAATCCGGAGAAACAACCCGAATAGTTCTTCCTAGACAGTTTTCTATTGGCTTTTTTAATTCCGGAAAATATTCGGGCTGTTCCGGGGTGAAGAGGTAGGATTCGTCGCGACGACGAATGCTGGCGATTACTCCCTCCACGTCTACCGAACGAATTTCAAAATCCGCAACTCCCGCTTGCCCGATGGAATAGCTCGTCTCTTTATCGAACCATTTCATGTTTCTCCCCAGACGGTTCCACTGAAAATCAACCTTCATTTCGATGGCATCCTGTCCCGGCTGGCCCTTCAAAGGCTCGGTATTCCGCTGGTGAGTTGGTTTCGGCGCCGAAGAATCTTTGGCGAGGGTCAGACCATAGCTCCCCCCCTCTCTCCTTTCACGACGGTGGGCGGCAAAGGCGGCCAGGGTCGAGGCGCTCTTGCCCCCCTCTCCGGTACTCCCTTTCGCTGCGGCTTTCGGTTCTTCCTTTTTCCGGTTTGTAGCTGTCTTGGTGGCGGCGTGAATATCCGCGCTCTGACGTTCGCCGTAGGCTAGCTCTCTCTCACCTCGCCGTTTTTTGGCCTCTCCTAGAATGTCCGTCGAAAGCCCCCGTTGACCCAGGTCCATAGATCTCGGTGTCTCGGATTCTCTCTGACTCAAGCTCAAGCCGGAGGAGGATTCTCGGTCGGCGACGCTTGAAGCGGTTGCCGAATATTCGCCAGAGGAGAAAAGCCGGCGAACCAATAGAAAGATAAGCACAAAAAGAAGTAGAAACAGAATCAGGTAGAGTGCAGTGCGCTTATCAAAAAAAGAGCCCCTTGATCCTTGCTCTGAAGTTTCTTCCTCGTTCCGGCCAGATCGCATCTCATTGGAAGCCTCGTCGTCATCATCGTCAGCCGCTGGTCCAGTTGAGATTATTGCGAGTTCGTCGTTAGACTCTCCTTTGACCAGGGCATCGGCGAAGTTCTCTCTGGACGTCTGGTCGAACACGCTTAACTCGATCCTCAGTTGTTCGCCGAGATAGGCAAGAAGACCAGTTTGGAAGAAAGCGTCTTCTTGCGGTTCCGAGGCCGGTAAAGTGACAATATTTGTATTCCAACCGTTTCTTTTAATATAAGAGGCTATAGCCTCGATTCTGGAGAGGTTTTCTTCTCTGTCCAGGTAGTCGCTGGAAGAGGCGGGCTGGTGTATGTCGTCGGAGAAAATGAGAATTTGTTTTCTGCTCTGCAACGGCAGGTCACCTATATAGTCGACCAAATATCTCAAAGCAGAGATGATATCCGTCCCCTCTTCTAAAGGAGGGAGGAGCATCACTCGTGCCAGCACATCCTCTATGCTTTTCTTATCTCTCAAAGTGACGCTCTGTTCTAACTCCGCTTCGTCAGCGAAACTAATCAAATGAAAACGATCCTGAAAATCCAGTTCAGACTTGAGTATCTCACTAACCAAAAGCTCGACACCGTTGCCGGACTGTCGAAACATGCTTTTGGAACTATCCATTAAAAAGATATAATCCTGGTTTTTTTGGGCAGAGGCGAAAGACGGTGCCAGGAGTAAAAAGAGCCCCAGGAGAAGAAAGCGTCCCCTGGGGTTATTAGAAGCACAATTAAAATTCCGCTGCTTCGATTTTTTTGATTGTGTAGTGGTACGACCTTTCATTAATCTCGAATTTAACATCTTCACCCTCTTTGTGGTTCCAAAGTTTACTCCCAAATGGGGATAAATAGGAAATTACGTTCTTATCCGGGTTGGACTCCCAGGGCCCGAAGAATTGATACAGCTCTTCCTCTTCAGTATTGTGATTGAGGAGAATCACCTGGGTGCCAAAAGAGACTTTGGAAGGATCCACATCCTTTTTCTCGAAGATTCCAGCCCGTTCGAGGTCCTCTTTGATTTTTGAGGCTTGGAGGTTGAGCATCTCCAGCTTCTCTTTGCCGGCCTTGTATTCGGCATTCTCCTTGAGGTCGCCCAGTTCTCGTGCTTCACCGATCTCTTTTGAAGTCGCCGGAATCTCCACATCCAAAATATTTTTGAGCTGTCGGTTTTTCTCATCGTACATCTTTCTGGTTACAATGAGTCCTCTGGAGACGGTCTCTTTTTCCTCTTCACCGTAGAACTTGAAGTCCGGGAATCTCTCCATGATTTTGTGCTTCAACTCAATTCTGATTTTTGAATCGAGTTGATCCACATCGTCTACCAAGGTAAAGAGCCGGTTGATGGAATCGGGGTCGGTACTCATCAGATACTCTTCGAGCTTACCCTCCTGGAACAGAAAAGTCTGGATAAGCTTATTCAGACGGCGGTTGGTGGTCACATCGCGTTTATTGTCGATCTCCCTAAAGGTGATATCCAACAGGTGTACCATACCGATGAGCACCTTCTCGTAGCTTAGGTCGTACCTATCTTGCCAGTCGCTTTGACTCAAAATCCGCGCACTGTAGATGAAGGCCTCGCGTTTTTCCTTGTACTGGTCGAGCAGGCCGGTGAAGAGCTCTTTGAGCATCTGCTTGTGGTCTTTGGCATTCAGGGTATCAATAATGTATCGGGAGAGGTAGTGGGGGAAGAGCCTCACGTAGAGCTGCGGCCAATCGGTCCTGGCCCGGCGAAGACGTTCTAAGAAGTCCTTCTTCAACTCATTGTCATCGAGATTTTGAAAAATCGTTTCTATGTCACGTACCTCAATCTCACCGACAAGATCCTTGAAGCCGATATCCAGCCCGGGGTTGAGAAAGGGGAAGTCCCTGACTATCTTGTTGACCAAAAGATAAGAGGCTACCACCTGTTCGTTGATCTGGTTGTAGGATTTGACAAAACCGGTGAAGTAGTCGAACATCTCCACAAAATAGTCCGACTCGGGGTCCTGATTGTGCTTGAGAAACTCTCTCATTACCTTGAGACGACCAAAAAAGCTCTTTTCCGCGCGAAAACGGTTGTAAGTTTTTTCCTCAAAACTGATAGGCGTGTCCCTGACCACGTAATGGTCGACTTTTTCGGGCAGGTTTCCGAAAGAGGGATCCGTCTTGAGTATTTTGCGCGCCTCGGAACTCCAACTCGTCCACTCGCCGGCGGTCAAGACGCTGGGTACCAGCTCGGCTTTGACCTGCTTCATGTTTGCCGTGTTGTCATAGCTTTTGATGATTGTTTTCAAAGCCCACTGAGGATCCGCCTTGACCTTCTCCTTGAGCTTCTCCTGCGGCCACACGGCTTTCAACACCCAGATATGGTCTTTGGCCAGACTTCCCAAAGCGTTGACGGCCATTTTCAGACTCATGGTGTGCCCCCGCTTTCGGGTAAAATCCACTACGATTGAGTTGTCTTTGATACTCCGAATACGACCGATTCCCCAGGTTTTGTGGTGAACAAAGTTACCCTCATCGAAAGAGATGTGTTTTTCAAAATCCTCTATCGCCTCATGGATGTTGCGCCAGCTCTGGTTCAAGTTGGATAGCTTGATGTACTCATCCAGCTGACTATGATTGGCGTGTTTTTGCCGATAGCATTCGGAGATCTCCTTGCGCGCCCATTCGCTGCGGGGATCGTAGGTCAGAATACGCTTGAGAATATCGATGGCCTTGTCCCAATACTCCTCGCCTCGGTACTTCTGATAGAGCTCTTCCAGGAGTTGAGCCGACCGCTCGGCGTTGATGGTCCGTTCGACTTTTTTCTCGACATGAAAGAAGAGGTCCGTCTCTTCCGGGATATATTCGATCAGTTTTTGCCAGATGTCACGAATATTGCTAAAAAGCCTTTTGTTGATATAGCGGTGGATCGCTTTTTTGTAGTATTCCACCGCTTCGGGGATATTACCCTCCTCCTCTTCCTTCTCCGCGAGGTGAAGAACGATATCCGCCTCTTCGAAATCTACCTTTATCAAGCGCTCCCAGATCTGGTATTTCTTTTTCGTCTCGTTTTCGTTGTCGTAGCACTTGGCCAAGGTGGAGAGCGCGACCTTGTTCTCCCCGAACTCGAGGATCCGCTGGCACAGGTATTCGACTACCTTCCACTTGTGGTTGTCCGCGAAAATCGATATCACCTGAACTAAATTCGAATCGTCCACCATTTGCTGGTTCAGAGCAATAATACCGGTTATATAAAGGGCGATTATGCTGTTTCGGGTATGGTGCAAATGTTCTTCGCAGACCTCTCGAATCTCCAGCAGTTCCTCTTCCGATTCGGTAGAATCGATCACTTCGTCCAACTCTTTGAAATTCTGGATAGTATAACTATTCAGAGCCGCCCGGGTCCATTTCTCTTCGTTCAACAACTCTTTTATTCTATCTACCGTGGTTTCAGCCATACAATTCTCTCCACTCAATTAATGTACTGTTCATAGATATTCTCATCCGTACTTTTTATTTTGTACAATATTTCTTCTACCCGTTCACGATTCTCGTGAGCGTTGACGTAGTGATCGATGAGCCAGAAGTAGCGGTTCAAGAGTCGTGGTACCAGGGTCTCCCACTCTGCCTCATCGGCATCTTCTTGAAGCCGTCTCTCCAGCGAATATATCGATTGTTTCAGCTTGCCGTACTCCAGGGGGCGCAACTCTCTTTTGATATTAAAAACCCCCAGCAGCACACCGTAGACGGGTATCCATTCCCGCACCACCTGATCAGCATACCCGAAATCCCGTACTCTTGCAATAAGTCGTGTTATCAGCTCGGATTCCAGGTATTCCAATCGGACCTTTGACGGATTGATGAAGAACGCCTCTCTGAAGAAGGCCTTCGCCGCCTTCGTCTCGTTGATCAAGGCGTATGAGTCGGCCATTTCAGCCAGAAACTCAGGATCTTCACGGCGCTTTCTCCCGGCATTTTCCAGGTACTCCAGGGCTTTCTCGAAGTCACCAATGGACTTGTAGCATCGTCCTATACGAAGAACCAGGTCGGCGTCGGGTTCCTCTTCGTGTTGAACAACCCGTTGGTAATGCACCAGAGCGCTTCCGAAAACCCAGTGTCGTAAACCGTGCAGCTCCCGTTCTATCGGGGTGTCGATGCGGCGGAGGAAATCCTTGAAAACCGACCACTGAGCCAACAGGTACTCGCCCTTTTCAAAATCGTCGCCAAACCCGTTGAGCCGAGGGAGTCGTTCCTTCCAAAACTTGCAGCACTTCAGGCCGGCCAGGACTTCGGCGTGCTCGAAGTCTATCTCCAAAGCCTTTTCGAGTTCTTCTTCGGCTTCGGTGAAAAGCCCCTCGCTGATCCGCCCCTGTACTTGGTTTAGTATCTGATCAATTTGGTGTTCTATTGTGATTTCGTCCATATTTGTCGGTATGTGCGTGTACTCCTTGTTTTTCTATTATACCATGCCGAAAGTATTAGTCAATTGAAGCCGTTCTTTGGCAGCAATTCTCATTTTGGAA
>DSBN01000296.1 GCA_011046055.1 Sediminispirochaeta sp.
ATATTATCCACCACTTTATGAGAAACCATGAGGAGGAAGATTGGCTGCAAAAGACTTAAGGATCAATCAGCAGATCCGTGTGCGCGAAGTGCGCTTAATTGACCATGAGGGCAATCAGCGAGGCTTAGTGCCTACCCCACAGGCACTTGATATGGCTCGAGAGGCAGGAGTCGACCTTGTAGAGGTGGCACCCAATGCCAACCCCCCGGTCTGCAAACTTCTGGACTACGGCAAATACAAGTTTGAGCTGGAGAAGAAACAGAAAGATGCAAACAAGAAGCAGAAGCAACTCAAGCTCAAAGAAATTCGGATGCAGCCAAAGATCGAGAAACACGATCTCGAGTTCAAGACCAAACACATCAACGACTTTCTTGAAGACGGGAGCAAGGTCAAAGTCACCATCCGTTTCCGAGGACGCGAGATGGCACACACTGAGATAGGTCAGGACGTGTTGATGAATATTCTCCAGAAGCTCGATGAGATGGGGGCTAAATTCAACGTAGACCGTAAGCCCCAGATGGAGGGTCGCTTTATGTCGATGATCCTGAGCCCCAAGAGCAAGAGATAGTGCACCATTGCGCTTAATACGCGTAATTTGTTGCTTAAATAACAATACTGATAGAGAAAGCGAGGAAATACAATGCCCAAGATGAAAACCAGAAAATCCGCGGCGAAACGACTTCGGGTAAGCGCCAACGGCAAAGTGAAGTACAAAAAACAGGGACTTCGTCACATTCTAACCAAGAAGAGTACGAAAACCAAAAGAAATCTGCGCAAAGCCGGCGTCCTCAGTGACTGCGAAGAGAAGAGGGTGAGGCGGCTGCTTCCTTACAGTTTCTAGCAGTAGATCGACTCACACCAGAGATTATTGACAAGGAGATAGAAAAATGCCACGCGCAACTGATGGAACTAAGAGAAAAAATAGACGAAAAAAGATACTGAAACAGGCTAAAGGTTTTTGGGGCCGCAGAAGCACCAATTTCCGGACCGCCAAAGACGCCGTCACCAAGGCCGGCCAGTACGCGTACCGGGACCGAAAGAGAAGAAAGAGAGAGTTTCGGCGTCTTTGGGTCACCCGAATATCCGCTGCATGCAAGAACGAAGGGATCAACTACTCACAATTTATGCACGGATTGCAAAAAGCGAACATTGCCATCGACCGCAAAAGCCTCTCTAATTTGGCGATCGAAGACAAGGCGGCTTTTTCCGAACTGGTGACCCTTTCAAAAAAGGCTTTGGGAGCTTAGGTAATGGTAAGCGTTGAGCAGATACGCCTTTTAGAAAAAAAAGTCCGTGGAGCGGTTGAGCAGATCTCAAGTCTCAAAAAGGAGAACCAATCGCTCAAAGAACGTCTCGGCGAGTACGAAGGACGCATCAATGAGTTGCAGCTTTTGATCGAATCCTTCAAGCAAGACCAGGGAGAGATCGAACAGGGCATTCTCAGCGCCCTGGACGAACTCAACCGTCTTGAGGACAATTTGGACAGCTCCGAGCAGGACCAGAGCGCCGAAGACACGGTCAACGAAGATTCCGTGGCCATAGAGGCGGAGGAAACTGCTCCACCAGTAGAACACGAAGAAGAGGATGAAAGTCCCGATTCCCCACAAAGCCAGGAAAGCTCTTCGAACGTGGAAGACGACAAAACGGGGGAGCTAGACATCTTCTAATGGGAGTGGAGAGTGAACCCGTTCGTTTCTTCCTCCTCGGCACCTCTTTTACCATCAAAACCAACGAGGATCCTCACTACCTGTACCGGATCGTACAGAAGGTAGAGAAACGCTTCGAGCAGGTCCGTAAAAATATGGGAGTTTCTGATCCTTTACGAATCGCCGTGCTTTCAAGTATAATACTGACAGACGAACTGCAGAAGCTCCACTCCGAGTCCGAGGAAGCGGAGACACTGACACGAAATCTGATCGATCTTATTGATCGTACTTTGGATTAGATGTAAGCTTATAGTTACCTGCAGTGTTCGGGAGGGGAACAAATCTCTTGGGTCAAACTATAGAAAAGGGATTCCTAAATATCGGGGTTGAGTTGCATGGCTGATAGCCGGTCATACAGGATTCTCCGGTGCGGAAACCCACTTGAACCTTAGAGTTCAAGAGATAACCCCGAGCGGCACTGCGGGTTTTTCTCCATTTTTGTCATTATTGCGTCGACTCGCAAAAGGTAGAGAAAATGCCCATACTCACAAGTCAACAGATAAACGTTTTTTATGAAAATTACAAAACTACGGAGATAACTTTCACCAAAGAACTCACCCGAGCCATCGGCCTGGTGCCGAAGCTGATCTACCTAAAGACCGTGGGCTACCAGCTTCCCTGTATAATATACGCCGTTTCAATGACCACCGCGAAAGTGATCGCCAACGTACCGCCGGGGATGCACGAACAGTTACGAGCAGCCAACAATCTGGTATCTCTACGCTTCGCCTTCAAAGAACCGGACAAACTGGACCCGATACTCTTCTTCGTAAGTGCCAGAATCAGCGGGTTCAACCCCTACAATAAAGACAAGCCGAATTTGAACTTTATCTACCTGGATTTTACCCAACGTCCGCCGGACGACTTGATCGCTACGCTGGGTCTTGTTTTAGAGGCTCACAGCAACTCACAAAAACGCCGTGAAGAGAGAATAGTGATCAATGCCGACAGCATAAAGAAGATTGGCCTCAACAATAAATCCGCGCAACTCTACATCCAAGGGGTACCGCGAAACAGCATTATCCGAGACCTGTCCTTCTCCGGGGCCAAGGTGATCCTGGCGGGGGTAGCCAAATTCCTACTGAACAAAGAAGCTTTTCTGGAAATTGAGACAGTGGAAAAGGGAACGATCAAGATCCCCGGTACAATAGTCCGCAACGAACAGGTTGAGGGTCGCAAGGACCTGGTGGCTCTGGCTATGCAGTTCAATGAAGAGAAGGTTCCCATGGAGTACAAAATGCTCATCAACGATTATATTAAACAGAAAAAATATCAGAGCTCTGGAGACCAGTGAAAATGAGCGAAGAAGAATTAGAAACCCCTCCCTTCCCCTCCTCCGATCATTCACCAGTGGAGAGTATTCTCTATGTCTCTCTTCCGGATGACATGGATCGCGATATCGAAGGATTTCGAATAGACCCCACGATCCCTCTGCCGGTAGAGCCGCCCCCCGGGGTCGACGGCAAAGACTTAAACGCCCTATCTTGGGAGATGATCGTCGCGGCTATGCTGAAGATATTCGCCTATCAGCCCGAACACCCTCACGCTGATTACTTCCGCCGTTTCATCCGTGTTGTTCAGCCCCAAATCGTGCAAGAGCTCACCGAGACGGGGATTCTCAAGGCCCGCAACGGAAATCTGGATTTGGCGGAGGAGATATTCCGCTCTCTGGTAAACCTCAGTCCCGAGCAGGAGAGCTCCTTTGTCAACCTGGCTCTGCTTTTTGAACAACGGGCGGACACGGCGAAGAACGGAGGCGATCAGGAGAGCGCTGAAAACTACCTCCACAACGCCATGACCGCCTACCGCCGGGGCAGCAAGTACCACCCCGAGTCGCTTAACCTCCATTTCAGCGCTGGCCACTTCTTTATGCAGCAGAACAATATTCCCAAAGCGAAGGAACACTTTTCCAAATATCTCGCCACCAGCGTCGAGGGCGGGGACCCGGAAAAAAGGCGACAAATTGAGAAGCTGCTCAGAGAGCTGAACAGCAAAGCACAGGACGACATCCTCTTCGCCGAGGCGTTTGATTTCATCAAAATGGGTCAGGAAGAGATGGGCATTAGCAGGGTCGAAGAGTTTCTCCAGCGCAACCCCGAGATATGGAACGCCTGGTTTCTGCTTGGTTGGGGACTGCGAAGGACCGCTCGTTATCGAGAAGCAGCTGAGGCTTTGGAAAAGAGCCTCAGTCTCCATAAGGACAACCCGGACACCTACAACGAACTGTCCATCTGCTATTTAGAACTGGAAGAGTATCCAAAGGCACGTCGAAGTCTGGAAGCCGCTCTACGATTGGAGCCAGAGAATACCAAGGTCATCTCCAATCTCGGTATTCTCGCTCTCAAGCAGGAGGATTTTTCCCAGGCCAAGGGGTTTTTCAAAACAGTTTTAGATATCGATCCGGACGATCCTATAGCCGCCGAGTATCTTGACAAACTGGAACAGTCGACATAGGCTACTAAAGTTATGATCCTATCGGGCAAGAAGAAAATCTACGCTGAAATAATAGTTGCCGTTGCGGTCCTGCTGACCCTCACCGTCGGAGCGGTCGGGGGTTATACCATCGCTAAGCTACGAGAGCCGGTGGTCAGAAAGGACCTCAAAGAGTACTCTCCGGCCATTCCTACCCAGATATACGACCGCAACGGGGAGCTGATCACTGAGATTTTCTCCGATGTCAAACGGGATATTGTACCGATTCAGGAGCTGCCGAAACAGCTGATTTTCGCGCTGATCAGTCGTGAGGACAGCGATTTTTTCCAGCACAACGGCTTCAGCATCCGCGGTACAGCTAGAGCCGCCTGGAACGTGCTTCTGGGTACCTACTTCTCCGGAGGAAGTACCCTGACCCAGCAGGTCGCCGGCCAACACTACGCCGACCGAACCAAGCAGACCATCACCCGTAAGCTGCGAGAGCTGTGGTACGCCTTCAAAATGGAGCGCGAGCTGTCCAAGTACGAAATTCTTGAGATGTACATCAACGAAATGTACTTCGGCCACAATACCTACGGCGTCGAAGCGGCGTCGCAGTTTTATTTTGGTCATTCCGCCCGAAAGCTCACCATCGCCGAAGCGGCGATTCTGGTAATCCAGCTGGCCAGCCCGGCCCGCTACTCTCCGCTCAACCACCCCGAGCGGGCCCGTGAACGGCAGCAGCAAGTGCTGCGTCAGATGGTCGAGCTGGGATATACCAGCCAGGAAGAGGCAAACTTCTCCTTCCAGCAGTACTGGAACAACTACAACTACAGCCGTTCCAACATCGCCAGCGCCTACTTCGACAACGAGAGCAAGGCCCCGTACTTCAGCGAATACGTACGTCTGCAACTCAACGATATGCTCTACGGCGCGGTAGACATCAACAAAGACGGCTACATCGTGCACACCACTCTGGATCTGGACGCCCAACGCAAGGCCGACGCGATCATGGATCGGGCATATCGTAGGATCAACGAGCAGTACCACAACAACAACCGCAAGAGGCTCGACGTGGTGGACGAGACCTACCTGCCCATTGTCGAGCTTTTGAGCCTGGGCTTCAATATCGAGGACATACACATCAGCGGCGCCCAACAGCGCAAAGCTGCTTTGAACTACTATTTCGAGTCCATCTCTCCCTCTATAGAGGCGCTCTCTTCTTTGCTGGGATCCAACGAACTCTACCGACTCTCCCAGTTCAGTCACGGGGTGACCGACGAACGGAACCGAACCAATACCGTCGAGGGGGCACTTATCACCATCGACAACTCCAGCGGCCATATTATATCCATGGTCGGCGGCAGCGACTTTGAAACCAAACAGTACAACCGGGCCACCGATGCCTTCGTCCTACCAGGTTCCAGCTTCAAGCCCCTCTACTACTCGGAAGCGATCTCCTCCGGGAAGTTCACCCCTGCCACCCGTCTATACGACGGACCGATTGTCTTTTTTGATTCCACCGGCAGAGAATACACTCCTCTAAACTATTTGGGGAATTGGGAAGGCTCCGTGAGACTCAGATACGCTTTGGCCACCTCGATGAACGTACCTTCGCTCCAAGTCCTCGACGGCATCGGTTTCGAGGCGGCCATCGATCGCGCATCCGCCCTGCTGGGAATGGAGGATCGCAAGGACAACCGAACGCTCTTTCCTCGAAACTTCCCCCTGGGCTTAGGAATCACCGCGGTCTCTCCCCTTCGAATGGCCCGAGCTTTCGCCACTTTTCCCAACCAGGGTCGCGCGGTAGAGCCCATGGCCATCACCTCGGTGCTCAACCGCAACGGCGAGACCATCATCAACCCCGAACAGGATCGGATCCGTAACCAGCGACACGGCGACGGCGGCAAGCAGGTACTCTCACCCCAGGCAGCCTACGTGATGGTCGACCTGCTCCAGAGCACCGTCGATTTCGGCACTCTCCGCTATCGGCGTCTCAACGTCGGCGGATTCGACGGGATGCCGATGGCCGGCAAGACCGGTACCACTCAGAATTGGGGTGATGCATGGACCGTGGGTTTTTCTCCCTACTACACCACGGCGGTGTGGTTCGGCTTCGACACCCCAGGCAACTCGCTTGGCCGAGAGCTCACCGGTGCAACCGCCGCCGGTCCGGTCTGGGCCGAGTATATGAAGAGTCTGCACTCAGGCTTGCCGCTCAAGGAGTTCGAGCGGCCCTCTTCCGGCCTGGTTGAAATGAAAGTCTGCGCCGAGTCGGGACAGATACCGACTCAGCTCTGCCCCGAAACCATTGAAGAGATTTTTATCGCCGGTACCGAACCGAAACAGTTTTGCAGCTACCACAGCTTCAAAGAGGAGCGGGACGATGAGCTGACCAGAAAGCTGCATAACTCCTTATTGATTGAAGATCTGGATATTGAGTACCACAACACCGGCTCCAGTTTTGAAGATGAAATCCTGAAGAATATCGAATCACAACTCTCTGAAGACGGTGGAGATACAAATACAAGCGACCTGGGTGCAGGGGACGACGATAATAGAGAAACCTACAATCCCCTTTTGGAGTAACACGGATGCAAGTTCCAATTAATGAGATTGTGGTCAAAAAACGGATCCGGCGAGACTTGGGAGATTTGAGTCGATTGATGGAGAGCATCAGAGAGCATGGACAGCTCAATCCGGTGCTTATTAACAGCCGCCGAGAACTACTGGCAGGTCAGAGAAGATTGGAGGCGATCAAACGCCTGGGATGGAAAAATAT
>DSBN01000167.1 GCA_011046055.1 Sediminispirochaeta sp.
GACTCCCCCGGCGGCTCTCACCGTCGGTACGATCCGCACATAATTGTGGAGCACATGGGAGAGGAGGCCGAAAACCAGCGCCCCGAGCACCTGGCGGTTTTTATAGGCCAGCAGGGGAAGAGTCAAAAAGGCGGGTACCATATAACTGGAGTGAATATAGATGTCCTTGACACCCTCCACCTCACGGAGCAGAAAGAGTCCGGAGGCGGCGACTCCAAATAGTATAACCGTACCGATGCTGACGGCTCTGAAACGTCCCCGGAGGATCAGGATACAGAAAGCCGCCAGCAGCAGACTCACCACGATCTCCAAACCACCGAGCATCAGATACCCGTCGGCCAGTCGGATGACGCCCAGTCCCAAAAACCCGACTGCCAGAAAGCCGTCCAGAAATAGCAAGGTTTTGGCCTTCTCCCGTATGATTATGTTTTCCTGGGCGTACAACTTTTCCAAATTTTCAAACATTCTTCTCATCCTCCGGAAAAATCTAATAAATCAAACGTCCACCAAACCCGGCGTAGTGGAACATGCCGAAAGTGTAGACCGAGCCTCCTCCGTCGGAGCCCCCTTCCAGAAGCCGGTAGCCCAAGCGCAGCTCCAGGTTCGGCGAGGCCGAAAAGACTCCGGCCAGCAGAAAGTCCTCCGCCCTCCCCTGGGGGGCGGCAAGACCATCGCCCTCTAGAAGCAGGGAAAACCGTGGTGTCAGATGGTATCGTACTTTCAGGTGAATGAGCGGGACGAAGCCCAGGTCGGTTCTCTTGGCCTCCTTATCCCCGTCGGCTACGGCGATGTAGGCGTCGCGGACCTTTCCGGTGAGCCCCGCGGCCAGCTCCCACTTCGGAGAGCTAAAAAACTCGTACACGTAGGTGAGCCGGTAGCTGTTGAACTTGTAGGTGGCGGTGAGCTCTTCTCCAGCCAGAAAGTCTTCTCCATAGAAATGGATATTCTCCGGCGCCGGACCTTCGCTGACGACCGTCAGGGGCGCGTAGAGGAGAAAGACCGAGTGGCGACTAAAGTCCATTCCCGCCTGCAACCGGGAGAACCACGGCGTCTCCGGGTCCAGGTCATCGGCCAGGGAGAATCGGGTTCCCTCGTCGGAGGGTATCTGCACATTGTTGTAGCCGGTGAAGGCGGCACCGCTCTCGAAGTCGAACCAGAAGTTCACCTCCCCGTACAGGGAGAGGGGCAGTAGCATACACGAAAAAAGGAAAATCATCGGAAAGAGTCTTTTTTTTATATTCATATGGACCCTCCTGCTTTAGTTTCATTCATCCTAGAGGGAAAAGCAAGGGGCCTTGCATTGTCAAAAGATCTCCTATTCCGTACTATGGCTCCATGAACGAGCCGAAAAAATTAGACCATACCGCGCCCTTGAGCAAGGACGGAAGCGTCCACGTGACCGACGAGGTGATAAACACGATCAGCCACATGGCGGGAGCCCTTTTTGCCGTCTTCGGGACGGTCCTCCTGGTGGCCCAGTCGGCCGCCGAGGGCAAGGTCTGGCACATCGTCTCTTTCTCAATATACGGATTCGGCCTTATCTCCCTCTTCACCGCCAGCACGCTTCACCACGGGCTGAATATCGGCCGAAGGAGTGACGCCCTTTTGCGCCTCTTCGACTACCTGGCCATCTACCTCTTGATAGCCGGTACCTATACCCCTCTGTGCCTGGTAGTCCAGCGGAACCTCTGGGGCTGGAGTCTCTTCGCCGTAGTGTGGGCGCTGTCGATTCTTGGTATCGTGCTGAAGTCGACCTTCCCCTCTCTGCCGCGCTGGGTCTCCCACACCTTCTATATCTCCATCGGCTGGATCGGAGCGGTGCTGATCGTGAGATCTATCCCGCTGATTGGCACAACGGGATTTTTAATGATTCTTGGCGGAGGGGTCCTGTACACCTTTGGAGCAATGATCTACTACTTCGAGAAACCGAACCCCCTGCCGGGGAGATTCGGATTTCACGAATTGTGGCACTTTTTTGTCTTGGCCGCGGCGGGGCTGCACTACTTTTTTATGTACCTGATTGTACTTCCGATGGAGTAGCCTCTCAGACCAGCTTGAAATCGGCCCGCTGCTCCTCGATGGAGACGCTTTGTATCTTCACCTTCACCGGGTCGCCGATGCGGTAGGTCCGACCGCTCTTCTGCCCGATGAACTGGTAGTTCTCCTGGTCGAAGCTGAAAAACTCGTTCCCCATGGTGGAGACGTGGACCAGCCCGTCGATGAGATAGTGGGTTAGCTCGACAAAGATCCCAAAAGAGGTCACTCCCGATATCACCCCTTCGAAGTCCTGTCCGATCTTGGTGGAGAGGAACTGCATCGACTTGATACGGGTGTACTCCCGCTCGGCGTCTACCGCCACCCGTTCTCGTTCGGAGCTCCGTTCGCAGATCCGCTGCAGCTCTTTTTGCCGAGACTCGGCTTGCTTCGCCGTCCCCTCGTCCGCGGAGAGGTACTGCTTCAAGAGTCGGTGCACCACCAAGTCCGGGTAGCGCCTGATCGGCGAGGTGAAGTGGGTGTAGGCGTCGAAGGCCAGACCGAAGTGGCCGATGTTCTCGGTACTGTAGACCGCCTTGGTCATCGACCGGAGGGCGACCTTCTCGACAAACTCCTTGAACTCCATGTTTTCAATCACATCCAATATCTTGCGGTAATCCTCCGGCTGCAGGTCGCCGCTGATTCGGTAGTTGATGCCCAGGTTCTTGAGCAGGGTGAGGAACTCGCGGATGTCCGACTCCTTGGGCGGTTCGTGGACCCGGTAGATGAAGGGCAGGGGTCTTTCTTTGCTGCTGTTTTCGGTGATAAAGCGGGCTACCGTGAGGTTCGCCGCCAACATGAACTCCTCCACCAGACGGTGGGCGTCGAGCCTCTCGTGGGGGCGCACCTCGTAGGGGATGCCGTTCTTATCGAGGGAGATCACCGGCTGAGTCATATCGAAGTCGATGCTGCCCCATTCCTCCCTTCTACGACGGAGCACCAGGGAGAGCATCATCATCAGGTTCAAGACCCGGGCGTTGGGGTCCTCCCCTCCGTCGAGGATGGCTTCGACCTCCTCGTAGGTGTAGCGCCTTCGGCTGTGGATCAGCGACTCGGTGATACGGTAGTCCTTGATATTCCCCCGCGCGTCGATGTACATCAGTACACTGAAAGCGGGCCGGTCCTCATTCGGACGAAGGCTGCATAGGTGGTTGGAGATCTTCTCCGGCAGCATCGGGATCACGCTGTTGACAAAGTAGACGGAGGTGCCCCGCTGAAAGGCCTCCTGGTCCAGGGGGCTGTCCTTTTTGACAAAATGGCTCACGTCGGCGATGTGTACCCCCAGCTCAAAGCTGCCGTCGGAGAGCTGCCGCAACGAGACCGCGTCGTCGAAGTCCTGGGCCGACTCCGGGTCGATGGTATAACACTCCAGGTGGCGCAGATCCTCCCGGCGGCGAGCCTCTTTTTTAGCATCCGGGTCTTTGATTTTGGCGGTCTGCCGCTCCACCTCTTTGGGAAAATCGATCCGCAAACCGTGGGACTTGGCCACCACCATCACATCCACACCGGGCTCTTTGGGGTCCCCGATGATCTCGACGATCTCTCCCTCCGGATCTCTGCTTGGGTCGTCCCAGCGCTCGAGCCTGACCAGCACGACCTCCCCCTCTTTCGGTTTCCTCCGGCTGCCCTTGGGCTGCACCTTATTCTCGGGGATCAGGAAGGGGCGGTGTTGCCGCTCGTTCTCCGGGATTACCCGAGCCTTCTTTCCTTTGTATTTGAAAATGCCCACGTAGTCCTTGGCGTTACGTTCCAGGACTTGCGTTATTCTTCCTACGGGATTTTTTTCGGTCGCCTTCTCCACAACTACTGCTTGGACCAGATCGCCGTCCATCGCGGTGTGGAGGTTTCCCGCGGGGACAAAGAGATCATCCCCTTCAGGGACCAGAACAAATCCGAAGCCGCGGTTGGTGACCGAAAGTCGGCCGTTTATTTTTTTCTGTTTTTTAGACATCATTACTCCTCAAGGCTTCGATTATACAGATAAACGGGGAGAAATCATAGCCGGGCGATCGCCGGAGAGCAATTCTCAATTTGGAAGTCTAATGACTTCCAAATTGAGAATTTGCTTCATTTGCATAGCAATGATTTGTGTTTCTAACTGTTGGAGGCATTCTCATTTTGGAAAGTGAAAGTGCACTTCCAAAATGAGAATTGCTGTCGCCGGAGAGCTGCCGTGGAGCCGTTTCCCCCACTACCAGCGGATTTTCGACCAGCGGGGGCGGCAGCACTGCCGAGAAGATGTAAAATACCACCTCCTCTACCTCACCGACGCGGTGAACACCCAGTCGATGGAGCTCTTTACCCAGTATCTGCGATGGGTCAAAAGGCTTTTCGAGGCCCGCTCGGATCCCCCATCAATCCTTTCTGGAGAGCCTGCAGGCGATCTCTGAGGTGCTGCAGGGGGAGCTGGTCGAACTGTTCGAGGAGAAAGACCAGGTTTGGGTCACCGTGACCGACCAGGGCCAGGGCATCCCGCCGGAGGGGGTGCCGAAGCTCTTCAAGCCCTTCCCCAACATCAAGGTGAAGGCCACCGGCGGCGAGCAGAGCACCGGCCTCGGACTGGCCATCTCCTACCGTATCGTCGAAGGACACGGCGGGCGGATGCAGGCGAGCAGCGAAGTGGGCCGGGGCAGCGTCTTCAGCTTCTCCCTCCCCCGAGACTGAGTCGCACCATAGATGCCATAGACTCTAGCCGCCTACTCGACGGCAAAACTGTACAGCCCTCCGATGCTCAACCGCCCGGTGATAAACTCGTAATCACCGAAGGGATGCCAGTAATTTTCAGGAACATCCTCCTGGAAGCCCCCGATCTCGGTGCCGGCGAACTTCACGAATAGGAACAGATCATCCTGCATCTGGTAGCCCGCCCAGAGGCTGTAGTTGGCGATGGGGTTCCAGTCAGGAGACAGCTCCACCTCCCAGTTGTCCTCGGTCCATAGGGTTCCGCCGGGGGACGGGCCGAGCATGATTCCCAGTTCGATATTGCTCCGGGGATTGGCGATGACCCCGAAGTTCAGGTAGGTCGAAGACGCGTAGTCCACCAGGTTGTCCGAGACCAGGCCATAACTGACCGCCAGCGCCCAGAAGGGACCGAGGTTGAAGGCCGCCCCGCCCTCCAAGTTGAGGATACCTCCCAACGGCACCCCGTCGACCCAAAGCTGCCCCCAAGAGTCCCGGTAGCGGACCATCGTCTGCACCGCCAATCCTGAGTAGCCGGCGTTGTCCCACAAGTAGCCCAGCCCCGCGCCGACCTCCAAACGTCCGATATCCTTGCGGGCGATATCCTCGCGGACCTCCCACTGGTTCCGGCTGATGTCGCAGAGGGCATTGGCCAGGATGACGATCTCCCGCTCCAGCTCAGAGAGCTCAGTAGTGGAGATCGAGGCGGTTTTCAGCACTTCGCCGTTTCTTACGTTTATCATCCGTCCGGTGACCGATATCGTCGCCCCGACCTGCATCACCGAGCCGGTGACCAGGGCGTCGACACCGTACAGTTCGCCGATCTCCACGGCCTGGTCGCTGTCGATGACCCCCGAGAGCATCAGCTGCTGCTCCTCCAGCACCCTGTTCAGCAGAAGGCGCTCCTGTATCCGATACTTTCCGACCCGCTTCAGCTCGGTGACCGTCCACTCGGCCACGATACGTCCGGCGTTCTCCAAGCCGATACCGTTCTTCTCCTCGAACTCAACTACGGCTATATCAATATCTTCCTGAGCAAGGAGGGGGCGCCGATAATTAATTGAACAATGAGACAACAGGAGAGGACCCATGCGGAGCAGGACTTCATACTGCACCTCCTATATAGGGCATGCACAATTCTATAATGACGTAGCCGAGAGGTCAACTTTTATTCCCCACCTCTAACAATTCTAAATTTGGAAAGTTCAGATGCACTTTCCAAATTTAGAATTGCTCCCCCGCCTCGCGGCTCTGCCCGGCGAAAAAAAAGCGCCGTTTTCCCCCTCCTCCCGTGCTATACTGATGGTAGGATCAATCCCCCTTTCGGTGGTGATAAGAAAAAAAAGTAGTGTGTCATGACCAAGAAAGTACCGTTTGTTGTTTTGTTGATCTTTTTTCTCGCCTCTGGCATAGGGTCGGTCTTCGGCCAGACCGGAGACTACGAAGACGAAGGCTGGAAAAAACGCTTCTCCTCGCCCACCTATGGAGTCGCGCTGACCCCTTTGGAGTTGAAGTACGAAAACACCGGCAACGACTATACTACGGAGACCATCTGGGTACCCGGGGTGGATCTCCGCATCTACAATGGGATAAACGTAGCCAAGCGCGGCGGCTTCTACACCGGTTATGAGGTGGGAGTGCAGTTTCTCTTCTTGGGGCAAAGCGACATCTACGAAACTTCCTCTACTACCGCACAGCTCAGGGACCTGATCTTTGGACGGATCTTTCTGCTGTCCAAGTACGGCTATCGCATCGACCTGGGTACCCAAGCCGCGGGCTTTAGCGTGGGGGCGATGTTTGCCATCGGCGCCCAGATGGCCGGCGGCGGGGTGGATGTTTACGATGCAGATCCAGCTGTTGATGATACGAGCTATGCGGACTATTCAGCCTTCGGGCCGCTGCTGGAAGCCGGGCTAGAAGGGGCCTTCCGCTTCGGGCGGAACTTCCGTCTCTACGGGGTGGGCGGGCTGATGGTCGGTCAGGGGCCGGAGTGGTCTTTGGACTCCGGCGCCTCCCAGTATATCGGGGGAGAGGCTCCGCCGGTGACCATCAACCTCCGCGCCGGCTTCGCACTGAACTACTAGCCCGATCTTATCGTGAGAAGATTCAGCTGCGGGGGATGGGGATCCGCA
>DSBN01000289.1 GCA_011046055.1 Sediminispirochaeta sp.
GTCTGGGACGCCCGTTCGGTGATAGCCGACTGGGAGGTCGATATGAACAGTCCGCGCTTGATCCCCTACGACTCGGAAAAAAGAGAGGCGGCCGATTTGAACCGGGATGAACTGGAGGGCGAGATAATCCGCTTCGGAGACTCATACTACAGGAGGACCGGATGAAGCTATCTGAAGCGGTGAAGGCCTACCTGGAGTATCTCGGCTCCGGACGCGGACTTTCGGTCAACAGCGTGCTCGCCTACGGTAAGGATCTGAACAAGTTTGAAGAGTTTATCCGCCGACGAGAGTTCGGGTGGGAACGCTTGAGCCCGACCGAGGTACGAGGTTTTCTCGGAGAGTTGCGACGCTCGGGGCTCTCCGACGCTAGTATGAGGAGGGTCCTGTCGGCGGTGAAGGGCTTTTTTCGTTACGCCGTGAAGTTTGAGCTGGTGAGCTACTCGCCCTTCGAGTCGATAAAGGGCAAGAAAAAAAACTCACGACTACCGGAAGTGCTCAGTGAGTTGGAGATAAGAAGGGTCTTGGAAAATCCCGACCTCAGCTACCAGGGCCTGCGGGACAGAGCCATTCTGGAGCTCCTCTACTCCACGGGCTGCCGGGTGTCGGAACTGACCGCCTTGAACCTGCGAGACATCAACCGGAACAAAAAATCGATTCGGGTCCGGGGAAAGGGCGGTAAGGAGCGCTACGTGTTCGTCGGTGAACCCGCGGCGGAAGCTTTGAGTACTTATCTACCCCTGCGAGAGAGACACGTTCAGGGGCGGAATCCCGACGCCAGGTTGGCGCTTTTTCTGAACATGCGAGGGGAGAGACTAAGCCCAAGGGGAGTATCATTGATTGTAGAGAAGCATGTGCGGGAGAGCGGTATCGACAAAAAGGTATCACCCCACACCTTTCGTCATAGTTTTGCTACCCACCTGCTCAACAACGGCGCTGAGATCAGGCTGGTGCAGGAGATGCTGGGGCACGCCGGTATCTCCACTACCCAGATCTACACCCATGTAGGTCTGGAGAAACTTCGTGCGGTTTATAGGGAGGCACATCCACATGGAAAGAGATAGAAGAGACGGTGGAACGAGCAACTTTCACGGAACTACGATTATCGCGGTTCGCAGGGGCGAGCAGGTCGCCATGGCCGGTGACGGTCAGGTGACCCTGGGAGATTCGATCATGAAGGGCAACGCCCGTAAGGTGCGGCGAATGTACGATGGAAAAATCCTGACCGGATTCGCCGGGGCTACCGCCGACGCCTTCACTCTGTTCGAACGGTTCGAGGGAAGGGTCAAGGAGTACAACGGCGAGATTACCCGGGCGGCGGTGGAGCTGGCCAAGGAGTGGCGTACCGATCGGATGCTCCGGAGGTTGGAAGCGATGCTACTGGTGGCTGACAAGAGCAAGACGCTGTTGATCTCCGGTACCGGAGACGTGATCGAACCGGAACGAGGAGTTATCGCCATCGGCTCGGGAGGCAACTACGCCTACGCCGCGGCCCTGGCCTATCTGGAGAGCTCGGATCTGACTGCCCGGGAGATCGCCGAGAAAGCGATGAACATCGCCGCGGACATCTGTATCTATACCAACAAAGAGTTCACATTGGAGGTTATCGAATGATCAAGGAGATTGACGCGCTCACCCCCAAGCAGATAGTAGGTGAGCTGAACAAATACATAGTCGGCCAGGAAAAGGCCAAAAAAGCGGTGGCCATAGCCCTGCGCAACCGAATGAGGCGGCGTATGCTCCCGGACTCACTACGGGACGAAGTGGCACCGAAGAATATCATCATGATCGGTTCCACTGGAGTGGGCAAAACGGAGATCGCCCGCCGGTTGTCCAAACTCGCCGGGGCGCCCTTCATCAAGGTCGAAGCCAGTAAGTACACCGAAGTCGGTTACGTGGGACGGGATGTGGAATCCATGGTACGGGATCTGATGAGTGTTTCCCTCTCCATGGTAAAGACCGAGCTGGCCGAAGATGTGCGGGAGGAGGCTGAACAACGCGCCGAGGAGGCTCTGTTGGACCTGCTGCTGCCGGGGATCAAGGGAAAAAAGGGTGGACCTGCCGGTTTTTCTCCTTTCGGAACTTCCAAGGCCTCCGAAGGGAGCAACTCGCGGCAAGAACCGGAGACCCGAAGCCTGGAGACGGTCGACCAAGAAACGGGCGACGGCACCAGGGAGAAGTTTCGAAAGATGCTCAGGGAGGGGCGGCTCGAGGACAAAATGGTCGAGGTCGAAGTCTCCCGGAGCAAGTCCCCGTCTATAGAGATTTTTTCCGGACAGAGTTTCGAGGAAATGGATGTGAACTTCGGCAACCTCTCTTCCCTGTTCGGCGGGGGGGGGAAGAAGAAAAAAAGGGTCAGCATCAAGGAGGCTCGAGAGATTCTGCGGGATCAAGAGATGGAGCGGCTGGTCGATTCCGAGAGGGCCGCCGACATTGCCCGCGAGCGGGTCGAACAGATGGGGATTATCTTTATCGATGAGATCGACAAGGTGGCGGTGAAGGGCGACCGCGGCGGAGTGGATGTCTCCAGAGAAGGGGTCCAGCGGGATATCCTTCCCATCGTGGAGGGGAGCCAGGTGAATACCAAGTACGGTCTTGTCGACACCAGCCATATTCTGTTCATCGCCGCCGGGGCTTTTCATATGAGCAAACCTTCGGATCTGATACCCGAGCTGCAGGGCCGTTTCCCCCTGCGGGTGGAGTTGGAGGATCTGACGGATCAGGACTTTTACCGGATTCTCACGGAGCCGGAAAACGCGCTGACCAAGCAGTACCGGGAGTTGCTCAAAACCGAGGGGGTCGAGATCGAATTCCGAGAGGATTCTCTCAAAAGGTTGAGCGCCATCGCCGCGGAGGTGAACTCCAAGACCGAAAATATCGGCGCTCGAAGACTGCATACGATTATGGAACTGCTTCTGGAAGAGGTGTCCTTCAACGCTCCGGAGCTCGCCGGACAGACGATCCCGATCACCGCCGAGTATGTGGATGAACGTTTGGGCGACATTATGGAGGACCAGGACCTCTCCCGGTATATTCTTTGAGGAGGATGCAATTTTGGAGGGCGATATCGCTAAGATTGCCTGGGGCTTTGCCGAAAATTTAAGATGAAGCCTATCATAAAAGAAGGAGAGACATAGGTGTTTTTGAATAACAGTTTTGGTAAAACCTTGGACATCATGCACCGGACAATGGATGCGTCCATGCTGCGTCACCAGGTAAGCGCCAACAATATAGCCAACGCCGACACTCCCAACTTCAAACGCTCCGACGTGAATTTTGAGGCGGAGTTGAAGCGGGCCCTGGACTCGGAAAAGGTCCAGAAGCCGAAGGCGTATTTGACGAACTCCAGGCATATCCCCTTCGACCGGCAGCAAAACTACCGTGATGTTCGACCGCGAAGGGTTCTGGACTATCTGTCGCAGACGGACAACAACGGGAACAACGTAAATTTGGAACAGGAGAGCATGCTGCTCCTGCAGAATCAGCTGCGCTACAACCTCTTGACCCAGGCGGTCTCCAGCCAGTTCGGACGGGTCAATATTGTTCTTCGATAGGGGGTGAGAGATGGGACTTTTTAGCAGTATCAATACAGCCGGCTCGGGACTGAGCGCCCAGAGGCTGCGGTTGGACGTGGTTTCCAACAACATCGCCAACGCCGATACCACCCGCACTCCCGAGGGAGGGCCCTTTCGACGGAGCCGGGTGATATTCCGCCCTCAGGTGGAACAGCCCTACTGGCGCAGCCCTTTTTTGCCCAAAACCATGGACAACGGGGTCGGGCAAGGAGTGAGAGTCGTAGAAGTGCAAGAGGACAAGGACGGTAAACCGCGTTTGGTCTACGACCCGACGCATCCGGACGCTATCAAATCGGGTCCCCGTGAGGGATACGTGGAGATGCCCAACGTGAATATAGTCGAGGAGATGGTGGACATGATCTCCGCATCACGGTCCTACGAGGCCAATGTTGCGGTGGTCAACGGGGCGAAAAGCATGTTTCAGAGCGCCCTGAATATTGGTAGGTAGGAGATAGACGATGAACGATATATTATCAAGCGGTGTGAGTGGACATATAGTGCGACTGGAGCAGTCTAATCCCCGCCATCTGGGCGGTCGACTGCACCCGGAATCCGAAAACAACACTGGATCCCTGGATTTCTCGTCGGTGTTGACTGGCAAACTCCAGGAGGTGAGTCAGTTGGACCAGGAAAGTATGCGGCTCTCACGGCAGTTCATCACCGATCCCGACAGCGTCGATGCCCACGACGTAACCATCGCCATGAGTAAGGCCAATCTGGCGGTATCGCTCACCAAGGCGGTGGTCGACGAAGCTCTGCGGGCGTACCGGGACATTATAAACTTGCGATAAAAAAAATAGAGGAGTAGTCGTTCTTCTTGGGAGGGGAAATGAACGAATTTTTTCAAAAAACGGTTTCACAGATTAAAAATCTGTGGGGAAAGCTCGGGCTTGTCCAAAAAATCATTCTGATCACGGTGGTCGTCGTGGCAATCCTCGGGCTGGTGCTGCTGGTGAACTTCAGTTCTAGTCCCAGTATGGTTCCACTGATCACATCGCCGGTCACGGATGCGGAACAGCGCAACAAAATATCCGCCCGACTGGATAAAGAGGGAATTGCCCACACAATCAGCGAAGACGGACGTTTCTTCGTCGAGGATAGGTCTACCGCCCAGCGAATGGTAGCGGTCTTGATGAGGGAGGATCTGATCCCCCAAGAGACCAGCCCCTGGGATGTGTTCAAAATGGACCGCTGGAGCGTCACCGATTTCGAAAGAAATGTAAACCTGCGGCAGGCGATCACCTCAAGTATCAAACAGCACATCGAGTCACTGCAGGACGTTGATTCGGCTCAGGTGACTCTGGTCTTGCCGGAACAGACCCTTTTCGAAGAGGATCAGAATCCCGTTACCGCTTCGGTCATCATCACCCCCACTCCGGGCAGCGACATCACGCGGAACAGGAAAAAAATCGAGGGCATTGAGAAGCTGGTTCTTTTCGGTGTCGAGGGCTTGGAGAGTGAGAACCTGGTCATTTCGGATCACAACGGTATTGTACTGAACGATTTTGCCGACATGGCCGAATTCGACCGTCTGGAGCTGTCAAAGCGACAGATGGAGCAAAAGTCGCAGCTCGAGAGTAAGTACAAAGCCCAAATTTTTCGTGAAATGTCTCAGATATTCGGAGCAGAGCGGGTGAGTATTCTTAAAGTGGATATCGATCTTGATTTCAGAAAAGAGACGGTCCAGACGGAAGAGTATTTTCCCATCACCACGGTACCGGACAACCCGAACACCCCCTACAGCGAGCGGGAGTTTGTCCTCTCGATCCCCCGCTCCAAAGAGATCATCAACGAGGAGTTCAAGGGTACCGGATTCAACCCCGAAGGCCCTCCGGGTCAGGAGGGCCAGACCCCCCCGGCTTACAAGGATTTGAACAATCTGGTGGGCGAGTACAGCAACAGATCGGAAATCGTAAACGAAGAGGTCAACTCGCGGAATATATACCAAGAGAAGAGCCCCTGGGAGATCAAAAGAGTCACCGTAGGTGTGGCTCTGGACGGCGTCTGGGAGAAGAGGTACAACCCCAACGGTACGATCCAATTCGACGAAGAGGGGAGGATCGTGCGGGAGTACAAGCCCGTCAGCGAAGAGTCCATCGAAAAAGCTCAAACCCTCATCGAACACGCCATAGGGTTTCAAGCCGCGCGGGGTGATTCGGTGACCGTGCAGCACCTGCAGTTCGATCGATCCTCGGAGTTCCAGCAGGAAGATGAGAAGTACCGCAGCCGGAAAAGAACGCAGCAAATTCTGCTCTACTCCATCCTCGGGGTGGGTGTCATCCTGGTGGCCTTTGTGGTCTTTCGACTCATTTCCCGCGAGCTGGAGAGGCGGCGACGGCTCCGTGAGGAGGAGCTGGCCCGGCAACACCAGATGGCCCGCGAAGCGGTGCTCCGAAGCGCCGAAGAGGAAGAGGAAGGAATGGAAGTCGGTATGTCCGTGGAAGAGCGGGCACGGATGGAAATGCAGGAGAACGCCATCAATATGGCCCGGGAGCACCCCGAAGACGTCGCCCAGCTGATACGGACCTGGTTGGCGGAGGAGTAGGATATGGCAAAAGCAGCTGGACAAAGTGCAGGCGCCTCTGGACAAAAGAGGGGCGGAAAAAAAGAACTCAACGGACGTCAGAAAGCCGCGATTTTCTTGGTGACCCTGGGATCGGAAATATCCTCCTCAATTTTTAAGCATCTCCGTGAAGACGAGATCGAGACGCTGACCTTTGAAATAGCCCGTCTGGACAACGTAGAGTCCGAGGAGAGAGACAAAGTTCTGCAGGAGTTCAAAGAACTGATGATGGCCCAGGATTTCATCACCTCCGGAGGGATCGATTACGCTCGGGAGCTGTTGGAAAAATCTCTGGGAAGCACCAAGGCGGTGGATATTATCAACCGTCTGACCAGCAGTCTACAGGTCAGACCCTTCGACTTTGTACGACGGACCGACCCGGCACATCTGTTGAACTTCATCCAACAGGAGCACCCGCAGACGATTGCTCTGATTTTAGCTTATCTGGAGCCCCAGAAGGCCTCCAACATTCTCAGCAGTCTTCCTCACGAGATCCAATCGGATGTGGCCAAAAGAATCGCCACCATGGACCGAACCAGTCCGGAGGTCCTGCGGGAGGTGGAAAGGGTTTTGGAGAAAAAGCTCTCGACCCTCTCCAACGAAGACTTCACCGCCGCCGGAGGCGTGGAAAACATCGTGGAGATCTTGAACCTGGTCGACCGTACCACCGAGAAGAC
>DSBN01000291.1 GCA_011046055.1 Sediminispirochaeta sp.
CCCAAAGACAGGCGTAAAAGATATCTTTTTGGGAGGAATAGGAGAGCCGCTGCTGCATCCGAGATTTTCTTCGTTTGTACAACGGGCGGTACAGGCCGGGGCGAGGGTCGCCGTACAGAGCAACGGTTCACGCCTCGACGAGGGGATGATTGAGTTTCTGATCGACCTTGGCATCGACAAAATCGTACTTAGCTACGAGACCGGGAGCTTTGGGCACGTGACGGGAGCTGGAGAGATATTCGGGCACGGTACGTTACCGGGTTTTCCCGAAGGGATAATAAAAAAAATTATTGAGCACAAGAGAGCTCTACACCGCAACAAACCTACTATCGCGATAGAGTGGGTTTTGAGTACCGATTCCCTCGCTGAATTGGAAGATTTTACCGACACGGCGGTGAGAGTGGGCGTGGATGAACTGATTTTCTCCAACCTTCTTCCCGTCTCCGAAGCAGCAGAGGAGAAGATACTGTACCGGGTTGACTCCTGCGGGGAGCACGACGAGCTGCTGCATCCGCTGACCGAAAAGATCCGTCATCGGCTTCACTATGTTCTGCCGAAGTTCAGCTTAAAAACCGAACGACACTGCCGTTTTATCGAACAAAACGCTGCGGTGGTCCGCTCGGATGGAGAAGTGGTACCCTGTTACAGGTTGCTGCACCAGGCGACCGAACGGGTCGACGGCAAAGAAATGGAGCTGATCCCCTACTCTTTCGGCAATCTGTCCTCCACCGGGATCGAAGAGATCTGGAACAGCCGCGATTACCTCTGGTTCAGATTCACGGTACAAAACGGACTCTACCCCTCCTGCCTGGATTGCAGTCTAAAGGAGGGCTGTGAGTATCTGAGAGACAGTACGGCCCAGTGTTGGGGGGGGAGTCCCAGTTGCGGCAACTGTCTCTGGTCCCGGCAGATTGTTCTTTGCCCATAATTCGGGGTATGGTGTAAAAAAACTTTGACAAATCCACTAATGCAAAATACAATTTTAATTATCAAAAAGGTCGCTCTCCGAGTCGACGCGCCTGTGGGATAAACAAAAACATCCTATGGCGTCCGACCGAAAGGGTGCGGTGGAAACGCCGTGGCCTCCCGTGTTTGGAAAGGTGAGCCTCCACGGACAAGGAGGTGTTTATGAAACTCACTGATGCCACACTGCTGAGGATCAATCTGACGAATCACACCAGCAGTGAGGAACCGATCGACGAGGAGTTGCTCAAAAACTATCTGGGTGGCCGCGGATTGGCCAGCAAGTACTTCGCCGACGAGGTGGACCCTGGGGTAGACGCTTTCTCCCCGGAGAACAAGCTCATCTTCGCCTGTGGTCTGATGACCGGCTCCACCGCTCCCACCGCCGGCAGATACATGGTGATCACCAAAAGTCCCCTCACCGGTACCATAGCCTCCAGCAATTCCGGCGGTATCTGGGGCGCTGTTTTGCGGAAGACGGGCTACTCGATGCTCATCATCGAGGGCAAAAGCGAGAAGCCGGTGTACCTTTTTATCTACGACAACAACCTGGAGGTCAAGGACGCCTCCCACCTATGGGGCAAACACACCGGCGAGACCACCGACATCATCCTCGATGAGGTCAGAGAGAAGCGCGCCCGGGTAGCCTGTATCGGTCCGGCGGGGGAGAATCTCTCGGAAATCGCCTGCATCATCAACGACAAGCACCGGGCTCCCGGACGCAGCGGGGTCGGGGCGGTGATGGGGTCGAAAAACCTCAAGGCGATTGCGGTAAAGGGAAGCAACACCATCGATTTCGAGGACAAAAGCGCCTTCACCGGTACGGTCAAAGAGAAAATAGACAAAATCAAGCAGCATCCGGTCACCGGCGAAGGGCTGCCCGCTTTAGGCACTAAAGTGCTGGATAACATCATCAATCAAGGGGGGCTCTACCCCACCAGAAATTTCCAGACCTCAACCTTTGAGGGAGTGGAGGAGGTCTCCGGTGAAGCCCTGGTGAACAAGGGCTATCTGAAGAGCAACAGCGCCTGCTTCGCCTGCCCCATCGCCTGCGCCCGCTCGGTGGAGCTGCCCAACGGAATCAAGATGGAGGGCCCCGAATACGAGACCGGCTGGGCATTTGGCGCCCACTGCGGGGTGAACGATCTACACGCAATTTGCGAGGCCAACTACCTCTGCAACGACCTGGGCTTGGACACCATTAGCGCCGGGGTTACCATAGGCGCGGCCATGGAGCTGTTCGAAAAAGGTTATCTTCCAAAAGAAGACTTGGAAGACGGCCCCGAGCCGAAGTTCGGCAGCTCCGAATCGGTGGTCTACTGGACCAACAAAATGGGCCGCGGCGAGGGAAAACTGGGCAAACTGCTGGCTAAGGGTTCCTGGAGAATGACCGAAGCTTACGGACACCCCGAGTTCTCCATGACCGTGAAAAAGCAGGAGCTGCCCGCCTACGATCCCCGAGGTGTACAGGGTCACGGTCTGCAATACGCCACCAGCAACCGCGGGGGCTGTCACGTCCGCGGCTATATGATCAGCCCGGAAGTTTTGGGAGTCCCGGAAAAACTGGACCCCCAGGAGCTCAAAGGCAAACCGAAGTGGGTCATCACCTTCCAGGATCTCACTGCGGTGATCGACGCCGCGGGCCTTTGCCTGTTCACCTCCTTCGCCCTGGGTCTTGAGGATTACACCGAACTGATCAACGCCTCCACAGGTTTTTCCCTCTCCCCCGAAGAGGTATTGAAGATCGGTTCACGAATCTGGAATCTGGAGAGGAAGTTCAACCTGGCGGCGGGAATCGATCCCTCCCAGGATACCCTGCCCAAGCGGATGTTCGAACCCCTGCCCGACGGCCCCCAAAAGGGTGCGGTTCACCAGCTGCCCAAGCTGCTGCCGGAGTATTACGAACTACGCGGTTGGAACGACGACGGAACCATTCCCGAAGCGACACTCAAAGACTACGGAATTGCCTGATGATTCGGGTTCGCTTTTTTACCCTGCTCCAGCTCCTCCTGAAAAGGAGAGAGCTGGAGCTGCCTTATGTTTCCGAAGAGAGGGTTGGCAGCCTGCTGCAAAGGGTACAGGATCGGATCGAGACTCCCTTTCTTCACAAGCTCCTGGACGAACAAGGTACGCTCAGAACGGGCACCATTATACTCGTCAACGGCAAAAATATTTTTCACCTCCAAAAGCTCGACACGGAAGTCTTCGATGGCGATGAAGTAGTCCTATTCCCTCCCGGCGGAGGCGGCTGAAAGGCTTCGTGATTCTTATAAGGCTTCCAACACCTGCCAAAAGGCTAGTGATACTCGATATTCGACACCCCGTGGACCTGCAGGCTGTTGGAGCCGACTTGGCCGTAGATGTTGAGCGCCGCCGCGCCGTTGATCTCTCCGCTCAGACGGCCGCCGCGGATACTCAGCTCCAGGGCGACCGCGCCGTTGGCTCGGATGTCCAGGTTTTCCACCTCCAGGTCGCGCAGGTCCCCCTGAGTGCCGCCGTCCAGCTTCAAGGAGAGGTCGTCGTAGCTCGAATCGGAGGCCTTCATGTGCAGTCCGCCGCCGCTGCGGATGCTCAGCTCCTCCCCCCGAAAGCCGCTCATCGAGAAGCTCAGGCCCCCTTCGGAGGCGAGCTCTTCGAGTCGAGGCAGGACGATGCGCGCCCGCAGATGATTTCCCCGTAGACTTATGATACCGCTGGTGCCCAAAAGCAGCACGTCGTCCTTTTTCTCCACCACCAGATACTCCTCCACTCCTTCGGGGTAGCTGAGCTCCACACGGTACTCATCACCGGCTTCGAGGTCGATGACCCAGCCTCCGTTGACCCGCAGCCGGGAGAAATCCCGCAGCGGGTAGCTTCTGCTCTTGCTCTCCCCCTCGGTAATCCCCTCCAGGACTCTGGTGCCACCGAGCTCCGCGGTGGTCCGGTCGGCGACGATACGCAGTTGGACCAGCGAGACCACTATTAATACGGCTATGAACAGGCCCAGGGCCAGTATGATTTTGTTGCTAGTTTTCATTGTTTCCTCCACCTTGCTTGAACTCTTCGAAGCGCCTCTCTATTTCTTTCATATCGATATCCAGCAGCACCAAATTTTTGAAAAAATAGGGCAGCTCCTTGTCTAAAAACTCACGGCGTTTCATATCCTTAGCCCGCGCCCTGCCGTCGGGGGCGACGAAGTAGCCGATCCCCCGCTGGTTGTAGATCAGCTCCTGCTCCTGCAGGTAGTTGTAAGCTCTGACCACCGTATTGGGGTTGACCTCCAGCGATACCGCCAGCTCCCGCACCGCGGGAATCCTCTCCTCCTCGGGCCACTTCTCGGAGAGGATATTGTCGACGATCCGCTCGGCGATCTGGGCGTAAATTGCTTTCCCCGGGTCAAACTGCATCTTTTATCTCCACCTCTCTCAAGCGGAGGTAGCTGAGAATCCACATGATCGGAGCCAGAGCCCCCCAGTAGAAGATATCCCGGACCGTCCGCAGCAAGTCTATCCTTTCATAGAAGCGAAACTGCAGGTTTTCTATGATCAAGCCCAGCTTCTTCCAGTCTTGAAAGGCAAAGGTCCCGCTCACGTAGGGGGCGAAGATGATCCTCACCGCCACGAAGCTGAGCAGGACGTAGAGTAGAGCCACCGCGAACAGGCTGAGCAGGGTCTTAAAGAGGGGGTTCTTGCGAAAAAAGATCGAGCCGAACAGAAAAAACGAGTGCAGCACCAGGTAGTGGGCGAAGGCCTGCCACACCTGCGCCCCCATCGGCCGAAACAGCGGGTGGTGCCGACCCGACAGCAGCTCGGTCAGAGTCACGGAGAGGTACGAGTAGAGGCTGAACCACACCAGGCTCAGCAAGGCCCAGCCGATGCCGCTGAGCAGAATCCTCTCCACCGTCTTCTCCAGCGGGGAGGCCGGCAGCAGTAGGTAGGTCCGGGCGCTGGTTCCCCAGTTCAATTCCGAAAAGGCCGTGGAGCTGAAGATGAACCCCCCGATTATCAGAATCGACGCGAAGAGCCCCTCGTAGTGCCCCGCCTCGCCCTGTTGGGGGGAGATGCTGAAACTCAGCACGTCGATAGTGATCAGAATAGCCGCGGCAGCCCCGACCACCAAGAGCAGGGTTCGAAACTGGCGCCCCAGGTCTCGCCGAAGTAGCAGATATATTCGGTACATAGAAAATTTTTCAGCCTTCAGATTCATTTCGTTCCTCCCCTCGCAAAATACCCGCCACGGCTGCGGGCGCACTGATCACCGCGTTGAACAGCGTCTCCAAGTCGACCTCCGACTCCTCTTGACCTCGGTTGGGTCGGACGATCCGATACCCCCCCAGCTCTTCCTGCTGATAGAGAAGCTCCTCCGCTGGCAGCTGGGGGACCTTCTCGATCTTGAGCCGGTGAGAAATGTCAAAGAGGTCGGCTTGAAAGACTATCCGTCCCCCGTCGATGATGATCACCGGGTCGATCAGGTGCTCCATATCACGGACCTGGTGGGTGGAAATGAGAAAGAGCCGTTCCTGATCCGCGGAGGCGGCCACCATCCTCCGAAACTGGCTCTTTGACGGGATGTCCAAACCGTTGGTCGGCTCGTCTAAGATACAGAGCGACGCACCACTGGCCAGCCCGAAGGCCAGCAGGAACTTCTTCTTCTGGCCGTAGGAGAGGGTCAACAACTTCTGGTCGACATTCAACTGAAACTCCTCCAGGTGACGACGGAAGCTCTCCTCGTCGAAGCGTGGATAGAAGGCCCCGTAGATCTTGCGGTACTCTCCTATCTTTATCGCCGGCAGGGCAAACTCTTCGGGCAGGAAAAAGATATCCCACAGCAGATCGGGGCTGCGGTCCCCCGGATCATAGCCGAAAACGTCGATCCGCCCCTGCTGCACGTACAGCAATCCCGCCAACAGCCGCAGCAGACTCGTCTTGCCGGCGCCGTTTTTCCCCAAAAGACCGTAGACGTTCCCCTTTTCCAAAGACATTCCCAGTCCGTCGAAGAGAGGCTCCTTCTGGTTGTACGAGAAGCGCAACCCTTCCACGGTGATATTCGAACTAGCCATTCGTTCCTCCATATTAGTGTACTATCTATCTATTACACTATGAATGTAACACTCTTTTGCCCGCCGGTCAAGACTTGTCCTGAAGATTATTGCAGCAAATTCACAATTTGGAAGTCTACCGACTTTCAAATTGTGAATTGCTCAGATTATTGCTTTTTCATCGAAAAAAAAGCTAAGATGTCCCATGGCCTTGATAAGTATAAAAGATCTCAGCCTGAGCTTCGGCGGACCCCCGCTGCTCGACCGAGTGGAGCTGCATATAGAAGAGGGTGATCGGCTCTGCCTGCTCGGTAGGAACGGCACTGGAAAATCCACCCTATTGAAGCTCATCGCCGGCGATCTAAAGCCCGATTCCGGAGAAATCACCTGGAGAAAAGGCCTCGTCGCCGCCTACCTCCCCCAGGACTCTCGCCCCCAAGAGCAGGGAACGCTGATCGACCTGGTCCTGGAGCAGGCCGAAAGCCGCCTCTCCGCGGAACAGGCTCTTTCCCTCTTCGACCTGGACCCGGACCGGGAGATCGGCTCCCTCTCCGGCGGCGAGCGGCGGCGGGTCTACCTGGCTCGGACCGTAGCCACCGGGGCGGAGGTCCTGCTGCTGGACGAACCGACCAACCACTTGGACATAGACACCATCGCCGCCCTGGAGGAGTACCTGCTGCGTCGGGTGAAAACCCTGCTCTTCGTCACCCACGACCGCAGCTTCGCCAAGAATCTGGCCAACCGGGTCGCCGAAATCGACCGGGGCAGCCTCTACGCCTTCCGCACCGACTACGAGAGCTTCCTCGAACGGCGGGAGCAGATGATCGAGG
>DSBN01000236.1 GCA_011046055.1 Sediminispirochaeta sp.
ATTTTACTAACTTGCGTCGACGCAAGTTTACTTCATCTTGCCCCGCAGGTACGAGAGGACCTGTTCGAACTCGTAGCTGGTGGAAAAGGTGAAGCTGACTTGGTACTTGTCGCCGGCGGGTTGAATGGAGGCCTTCGATTTTTTGGAAAACCACGCCTCTCCCGGTTCGATGATCCAGTCCCTACCCTCGCCCAGAAACTCCCGGATCCGGGTCCTGGCGGCCTTTACGCTCAGGCCTCTGGCGACGATCTCGCTGAGCATCACCCGCTGGTTCGCCTCGGAATCCCGTAGAGCGTAGAGCTCACGGGCGTGGCCGAGGCTGATCTTGCCCTCGTGCAGAGCTCGCTGCACCTCATCGCTCAGATCGAAGACCGACAGGACGTGGGAGATGTGTTGCTCGCTTTTTCCAAGTTTGTCCGCCACCTCTCGCTGGCTCAAGTTGTAAAACTTGACCAAAGAACGGATCACCAGGGCTTCCTCGTAGGGCGAAAGGGGGCTGCGTACGTAGTTTTCTATCAGGCCGTATTCCAACGCGGTCCGATCGTCGAAGTGCCCCACCAGGCAGGGTACTTCGTAGTCCGGGGGGTAGCCCAGCTCGGTCATCGCCAAGACTCGGGATTCGCCGGCCACCACGACGTACTCTCCCCGGTCGAGCTCTCGTACGATAACGGGGTAGATGGGTCCGTCGGTCGCCTCCAGGGAGGACTTGAGTTGTTCCATCGCCTCCTCGCTACGGTTGAGCCGCACCGGACTGCTGGTGAAGTTGAGTCGATCGAGCCTCACTTTTTGATATTCCACAACAACCTCCGTTTTTAATATTACACGAATCAAAATGAAATTGCAGTGAGCACAAGGTAAAATTTGCTATATACTTTTTTTCGCGGAGAAGGTGTATGGGCAAAAGAGTAATTTTCGCAATCAAGCTCCGCAGCACGGCGGAATACGTGGAAAAAGGTCGCGTTGAGATGACTGAAAAAAGACTTAGCGAAAAAAGGCAAGAAACATACCCAGAAGCACTCCTATCTGCCCTACCCAGAAGAGGAACATCCAACGAATTGTGGAAGTGTGGGTTCGCTCTATCTTCTCTACAAGTTCGGCTCGCAAGCCCGCGATTTGTTCGTTCATCTCGGCTCGCAAGCCCGCGTTCTGTTCGTGCATCTCGCTGCGCAGGCCAGCGTGTTGTTCCGCGACTTCACTTCGGAACTTTCCGATCTCTTCGGCCAGTCGTCGCTCGAACTTCTCTACCGACAGCTCGATAACGGAGTTGTGGGTGTGGTCGGAAAAATTGTTGAACAACTCGATCAAACCTTCCGCCGCCTCTTCTCCGAGCTTCTCCCGGAGAACTTTGGGAATAGTAATAAGCATGGGGCATCTCCTCCTGCCTATTACCAGTACGTATAATTGTATCCTGCTTCAGCGCGAAAGGCAAGAAAAGCAAACTCGGTTGGAAATTGATTTCCGCTGCCTTGTTCGTTCGCAGATATGCCGTATCTCGTGGAAAATGCAAATCCGACAATATCGTGCATGACTTATCGCTGCAGATGCTGAATAATCTACAGCAGAAAGCCTAAAGGAGCGGATCATGAACTGGCACGAGCGAATGAACTCGGCGATCGACTATATCGAAGAGAATATCGCCGGAACAATAGACGTCTGGGAGGCGGCACGGATCGCCGCGTGCTCGGAATACCACTTCAGGCGCATGTTCTCCTTCATCGCCGGGGTTTCGCTCTCCGAATACATCCGCCGAAGGAGGAAAACAGATGGACCTGCGATTAGAAGAAAAACCGGAGTTCAACATCATCGGATTAAAAAAACGGGTACCGATCCAATTCGAAGGGACCAACCCCGAAATCGAAGCGATGTGGAGACAGCTCGGCAAAGAGGACATCATGTTCCTGAAGAGCCTCTCCGATACCGAACCACGGGGCATCATACAAGCGTCGGTAAATTTCGACGACGGACGCATGGTGGAAAAGGGAAGCCTCGATCAGTACATTGGCGTATCATCCACTCTCGAAACACCAGCCACCTGGTCGTCACTTAATGTACCCGCCTCGCTGTGGTCGGTTTTTTCGGCGGTTGGTCCTTTTCCCACAAGCCTGCAGGAGATATGGGGGAGAATCTACTTGGAATGGTTTCCCTCGGTGGACTACGAGGCGGCAGAGGGGCCGGAGATCCTGAGTATCAAAGACAGGGATCTGACGAAACCGGATGTCACCTGCGAGATATGGATCCCTGTGCGGAAAAAAGAATAATCGCTCTACCCACGGTTCTATCGCCTTTTTCATAAAAAAACTCAGCGGAAGAAGGCAAGCATCATGCCGAGCAGCACGCCTATCTGTCCCACCCAGAAGAGAAACATCCAGCGGATTGTGGAAGTGTGAGCTCGCTCTATCTTTTCGACAAGCTCGGCGCGCAGGCCCGCCCTCAGTTCTTTTATCTCGGCGCGTAGACTCATCGCCTGCCCGGCGTTTTCGCTGCGAAGGCCAGCGATCTGTTCGTGCATCTCGCTGCGCAGGCCGGCGTGTTGTTCCGCGACTTCACTTCGGAACTTTCCGATCTCTTCAGCCAAGCGTCGCTCAAACTTCTCTACCGACAGTTCGATAACCGAGTTGTGGGTGTGATCCGAAAAATTGTTGAGCAGTTCGATCAAACCTTCCGCCGCCTCTTCTCCGAGCTTCTGTCGGAGAACTTTTGGAATAGCAATAAGCATGGATCATCTCCTCCTGCCTATTACCAGTACCTGTAATTGTACTGCGCTTCAGCCCGAAAGGCAAGAAAAGCAGAAAATTGAATAATAGCTCTGTTTTTCTTAGTGTGTTAGTATTTCACAGGGAATGAAAGAAAACGAGAGAGAAAATGAACAAGAGTCGATCTGGTAGTAGCAGGAATCTTCTCATCTCCCTTGCCATATGGGGAGCTATTGGCGTCGTCCTTCAGTCAATGAAGGTGTTTGCCCAGATACACGAGCTCGGCCATGTATTCGCCGCGAGCATCACCGGAGGAAGGGGGAAGATTATAGCCTGGGACATGGCATCGGTATATACGGAAGGAGCCTTCCAGGATTTTTTCGTCACTATTGCAGGTGCCCTGGCCGTCTATCTGTTTTTCAGTGCAACGGGGTGGTGGGCGGCTAGGTGCGGGCGATTCGAGATTTCCGCGGTGAGCGTGGGGGTGATACTATATGAGGCGTTTTTCTTTGTGGTATCGACTGATATGGCTTCTGCGCATACGAACTACCCGGCTCTTGCCTGGACGTTCACGATAGGAAGCCTTCTCATCGCTCCGGTCGCAGCAGGTTTGAGTGTTCCGGTGGCCATAGATATGTGGAAGGTCCCCTGGAAGCCGATATTGCGCACGAGGGGATATAAGAAAAAAGTGTGAAGCACAAGTGTCTTGACTTCGCTGTCCGGCGGACCTATAGCGGAATGAAATTGTAACGAGGATAAGATATAATATGACGAAGGAGGAAATCATGGCTTCCGAATGGATATCCTACAACGAGCTGGCCTGGACGGAGGAGTACCTCGCCGATCCGTCGGACTACGAGGACGAGGTGGAAACCTACTGCCGTTTGATCCTGGACGCGGCGCACGTTCCGGTACGGACGATGCTCCATTTTGGATGCGGGACAGGCGGGCACGACCGTTTTTTCAAAAAATATTTCCACATCACCGGAGTCGATCTCAGCGCGGGTATGCTGAAAATGACCAGAGCCGCCAATCCCGAGATCGAGTACATCGAGGCGGATATGCGCACCGTCAAGCTGGAGCGACGCTTCGACGCCGTGGTCATACCGGACAGCATCGACTACATGGCTTCAGAGGATGACTTGCGAAAGGCCATAGAGACGGCAGCGCTGCACTTGAGACCGGGGGGAGTCCTGCTGATCGTGGGCAAAACGGCCGAGACTTTCCGGAACAACAACTTCGCCTATTCAGGTGAAAGGGGCGATACCCATGTGACTCTTTTTGAGAACAACTATATCGATCCTTACCATCCGAACAGCTATCAAATAACGCTGCTCTATCTGATCCGCCGCAGGGGCATCTTAGAGACTTTCATTGAAGAGACGACGGCGGGGCTCTTTCCCGAAGCGACCTGGGATAGGATTTTCTCGGAGCACGACTTCACACTGCGGAAACACAGCCTCGACGGTCTGTACGATGAGTATCTGATCGGTGAGGGGGAGTATCCCTTGACTGTCTTTGTCGGGAGGAAAGATGGGTGAGTGGTACGGGGTCAGTTCGTTCAACAGGTGAGATGAAAAGCGCCGATGGTGTGTTTTTTCGATTTTAATCGATTGTAGTAGTTTACCGCCCGGTCGGTGGGTGCCGCGACGACTTCAATTCCATATTCCAAGAGTTTTTTCTTTGTAGTCTCAAAGATGTGCAGCTGTGCGGAAGACCCCGTTCCTACTACCAGCACCTGCGGCCTTCTTTTGACCACTTCGGGAAGGTCATCTATGGAAAGCTCATGGCCCTCTTTGCGGTACCACCGAGACTGAATAGCATCAGGATACAGGATCAGGTCGTCGGTGTAGGTCTCGCCGTCGACCACCATCTTTCCAAAGGAATATGATTCGATTTCATGACCATCCATCTCGTCCTCCCGTTTTCTTACAACATACAGTCATTCGCGCCGGGGAGTCAAAGTTTTGAGTGGAGCATGTCTACATCTTGTAATATCGCTGTACAGTTGGATCCCTTTTCACTGTGTTCTTCCATTATGAAGAATCTTAGCGAAAAAAGACGAAAATCATGCCGAGCAGCACTCCTATCTGCCCTACCCAGACAGAAGAGGAACATCCAACGAATTGTGGAAGTGTGAGTTCGCTCTATCTTCTCTATAAGTTCGGCTCGCAATCCCGCGATTTGTCCGTGCATCTCGGCACGTAAAATCGCGAGTTGTTCCGCGACTTCGCTGCGAAACTTTCCGATCTCTTCGGCCAGTCGTCGCTCAAACTTCTCTACCAACAGCTCGATAACGGAGTTGTGGGTGTGGTCGGAAAAATTGTTGAACAACTCGATCAAACCTTCCGCCGCCTCCTCGCCTAGTATCTCCCGAAGCGCCTTGGGAATGGTAATATGCATATTGAAATTCTCCTCCTACTTATTACCAGCTATGGGGTCAGATAGAAGGTAGAACTACGATCGAACCTTGACACATTTGCTATGATGAATCTGTTTTTCTTTCTGTTCCCTTTTTGGGGGAACTGCCGCACTTTTCTCTCATGGCTTTTTATTATATCATCCTTTGTAGTGACTTCATGGTTTGTGAAAAGAGAATATGGGAAAGGGACGAATAGTTCGGTGTAAGTATTGCGGCAGGCAGGAGACCTTCATGCTTGGTCTCGGTATTGCATACTCATCTCTCGAAGAGGTACTCGACAGCGCGGTTCACTGGAGACACCGGGAGAAGATCCGTATGATCTTGACATCAACAAAACCGGATATGATCGACTATGAGCATTTGCTTATGGCTTGTCCACGATGCGAATCTCTCTACTCACGCTTCTATGTGAATATCCGCAAAAATAATGAGGTCTTATACGAGTCACGGTTCTCCTGTCCGAAATGCAGAACTCGACTCGTCTCTGCGAAAAAGAGTATAGACGAATACCGATGCCGCTCATGCGGTCAACGGATGCTCGAGCATGACGGTGATATAATGTGGGATTAATGGTGGTACGGTACTCGAATATCAAGGAGCTAAAAATAAAGGTGGGAGTAATAAGAAACTACCTGGGAGATTGACATTCCAATGTAAACACCATTTCAAGACTGCTATAATGCCCCCTGTATGCGATTGACACCACATGAAATACAAGCGATACAGAACGGTGATTACACCTCTCAATTCGGCTGGAGGAGATTTTTCATCCGCTAAACGCTAAGTTTCTGGACCGATGCTCGGGTTCATATTAGATATCGATTCTTAAGATTACTCGTCATCTAGATCAGGTACATTCTTTCGACTTCATCTCAAAACGATGTGTTTATCGGTTATCCACCGATATATTCCTCACGAAAAAGATGTATTTTGAAAAAAATGTAACTGAGGTGTTTGAAATGAGCGATGTGGGCAGGACTGCCGATCCCTGCTATATGCTCGGCGCCGAAGGACGCTGCCACCCTTCATAGTTTTTTGGGCCATCTCACACCGCTCATATATAAATATAGCACCAATAAGGTTAATATCCAAGAAGCGAGTGCGAGGAACACAGCACCGCAAGGCAGCGCGGACAGGCCCCCGGCGGTTCGTCCCCGCCATGACGAGGACAATCTTTCTATACTATATCACAGTAAACTATTTCTACGGATTTTCTCCAAGCGCTTCTATATCGGCAAGATCTTTATACCGCCCGGTAGACCTTTTATTTCGTAGAAGCTCTCTTTTCCCAAGGAAATTAACCATCGCCTGGCCGTAGAATCCAGGCACCATACCTTCCTCCGCAGATTCCCAATCCACACCGCTTAGAGATGTAATAAAGTCAACTCTTACCGGTGGTACCCCAAGTTGTATAACCATATTTTCTCGGCAAAAATCCCTTTCGTTTATATCCAGATTACCAAATCCGAGATCATCAAGAGCACGCATAATGTTCCTCGCATTGTCTTGGTCGGGTTTTACAAACACATCAATATCACCTGTGTACCGCGGTGCTCCGTGAAAAGCAGTAGCGTAACCTCCAACAATGAGGTATTTTACACTATGCTTGTTTAATAATTCGAACAC
>DSBN01000234.1 GCA_011046055.1 Sediminispirochaeta sp.
AGCTGGAGCCGGAGATTAGATTTGTGGGAGACTGGTCCGTGGAGGAGGTGGAATGAGCACGCATATCGATTACTACCGCGACTACGGAGAAATGATGAACCAGGACGAGATCCGCTCTCTTTTTGCGGAGATACCCGTCAGCGACCTGCTTTCAGACTGGCGTAGTCTGGAAGATCAGGAGAAAGCGGAGATCTTTCTCCATCTGGATCCGGAGAAAAAGCTAGTCCTCATCAACGAACTGCCATACCTAGAGCAGGAGGTGATCATCTCCAACTTGTCAGCCCAGGGCAAGCGCTCGCTGTTCCGATCGATGGAACCCGACGACCTGGTGGATATCGTGCAGTCGTTGAGCCACGAGGTTCGACGGGCGGTGTGGGACAGTCTGAGCGACGAGGCAAAAAGGGAGATGCTCTTTCTACTCCGATTCGACGAAGACGACGCCGCCGGTTTGATGACCCCCCGCTATTTGGCCGTCCGTTCGGAGATCGGCGTCGCCCAGGCACTGCATTTTATCCGCAGCAACGTAAAAAAAGTAGAGATTCCCAACTACATCTACGTACTAGATGATCTGCAGCGACTCATCGGTGTGGTCTCCATCAAAGACATCCTCTCCTCCCCGGATTCCTCCAAGGTATCGGAAATAATGGAGCGCAAGGTTGTCTCCGTATTCGATGAGACCGACCAGGAGGAAGTAGCCCGTACCTTAGAAGAGCACAACCTCTTGGCTATTCCAGTAGTGGACCACAACAACCTCCTCCTCGGTGTGGTCACCTTCGACGATGTGATCGAGGTCATCCGAGACGAGCAGACCGAAGATGTATACAAAATGGGAGCTATGTCCGGTGAGGTCGCCTCCTATATGGATACTTCGATCTGGGGTATGGTAAAAAAGCGGGTCCCCTGGCTGATCATACTCCTGCTGTTCGGTACCATCACCACCAATGTGGTCTACCACTACGAGCAGATCGTCATTGGTGCGGCCTTTCTGTTTATTTTCATGCCCGTCATCACCCAGACCGGGGGAAACTCGGGGAGTCAATCTTCAACGCTGATGATCCGCGGCCTGGCGACCGGCGAGATACACTTTCGTGAGATCGGGATCATCATCGCCCGGGAACTTCTGGTCGGCCTTTTGATGGGGATCATTACCGGCGCCGTGATAATCATCAGGAGCATCTACCTGCCTCCCGGCATCGCACTATTCGAAGGGCTTGTGGTAGGTCTTTCCCTCTGCTTAGTGGTTCTGGTATCCAACCTGATCGGAACAGTTGCCCCTCTGCTAATCCACCGCTTGGGCTTCGACCCGACGGTGATGTCCGCCCCACTGATGGCAACGGTGATCGACGTCTGCGGCCTGACCATCTATTTCGAAATGGCGAAATTTCTATTAAATTTGTAGTCGCCTCGGAGAGATTAAGCGGTCTCGCTATTCCATCCCAGGGAGCAGGAGACCCCATCGTCGGGAGATGTTTTGATGAGCAGAAAAAAATCGGCGTACTTGCTTCGCCGCCAATCCACTCGCAGACGCCAGCCCTCCCCATACGAGGCGTGCAGCTCCAAGCCGAGCTTCCTGACCGGTATACCAAATGAAGCTCGCCACTTAGGCCGCTGATAAACGCCGGTAGAGAGGCTCTGCAGAAGCTGCAGTTCCAACTCGCCAAGGGCAAGGTCCTTCTTTACCCTGCTGGACCAACGAAGTTTCTCGACAAAAGAGCCATCGACTTGGTGCAGCCATTGGTAAGACCAACTCCCGCTCCATACAAACATCTCTCTCTGGAATGTTCCGTTGAACCACAGCTCCCCGGAGATATTCATATACCTCCGCGGTACCTCATAGGCACGGCCTCTGACGGTCTTCACCCCCAACTCCATCTCGCCGAGTCCCAACTCGTCAAGGATCAACTCACCCCGTACAAGAGCTTGGAGGTCCGCCTCCTCTTCGAAGGGATGGGCCTGCGGACTGGAATAATCGGGAGTGGCCCAACGTCCCAACAGGAGCAGCCAAAGTCGAGGCCGGGCTACTGGCAGCCTGGTTCCGAGACGCAGCCGGGCGAATCCGGCGGACCCGCCCAGGGTGGAGCGGGAACCGACCAGCAGAAGGGCGAACTCGTGCCCCCTCTCCCGACCATGCAGGAGTCCCCCGGCGAAAGCGATCGGTGATGAGTGGGACGAAAGCGGATCGTCGGTCTGCAAGGCATCCTTGTCGGGCGGCTCGTAGGCGCTTAGGAAGAGAAATGGAATTGCAGCCAAATTCGGCCCTGCTTCGAACGTCCTCCAGGTCCACATCTGCTTCGAGTCTCGCCATTTCAGAGCGACGGCGCCAAAAGAGCCGTCACCGCTTTGGAGTCCCAGCCCCTTCAAGGCACCAGGTGATAAGGCGGTGTCCATCGCCAATCCTGGTCTTTGGGAGTAGACCGTCGAATTCAATGAGTAGGAGAAGGGGCGCTGCAGCTCCCGAAGTATTCCCCGAGCCGTCACCCGACCGCCCAACAAGCCGCCAAACTGAATTGACGGAGCCGAAGTGAACTCTCCGGACTTTTCCATTTCCAGGCTCAACTTCACTCTCCAGTCTATCTCTTCTTGACTAGTGTACTTCCGGTCGAGACGGAGCAGAAAGTCACCGTCATGACTTCTGAGACTCAAGGTCTCGTCCGCGGCGGCACCGCCGAGCCTTGGCAAAAAAAATGCCAGTACCAGTAGCAATACCAGAACCAAAGAAAGAGGCTTGTGTATTGGGAGTAATGAAAAGTTTTCTTCGTTCACTCTTCTTAATAGCCCCCCGGGAGGCGATCTGCTTCAACGCGGGAGAAAAGAGCTGAAAAAAAAATCACCTTCTCCTGAACCTCACCTGCCGTTGTTATGGCGGATGATTGTTTTTGAAAATAAACTTGGTATATTGTGATTTTTTTTCAACTAAAGAACGGTTCATCACATATATCATTCTTGAAATTCATCGGGTGCTGTGAGAAAATGAGCGCGAAAGATAAAAACACATTCGTGGAGGAAAACTTTGGATATACTCACACTTAATTGCGGAAGCTCATCGGTAAAATACCAGGTATACGATTGGGACAACAAAGAGATTTTAGCCAATGGTATAGTCGAACGTATCGGCCAACAAGCCTCGGTCATCGAACATCACGCCCTGAACAAGGAGACTTTGAAAAAAGAAGCCCAGTGTCCAAGCCACAAAGAGGCTATCAAACTGATAGTCGACACCTTGATGGACCCTGAAGTCGGGGCAATCGAGGATATGTCCAGCATCATGGCGGTAGGCCACCGGGTGGTACAAGGGGGAGACAAGTTCAGCAAGTCGGTCATCATCGACGATGAAGCGTTGAATACCTTCAAGGAGGTCTCAAACCTGGCTCCCTTGCACAACCCGGCGAACATCCAGGGGATTGAGGCGGCAAAAAAAATCCTCCCCGATGTTCCCCACTGCGCGGTAATGGATACCGCCTGGCATCAGACCATGCCCAAGCACGCCTTTCTCTACGCCCTGCCCTACAGCTGGTACGAAAACTACGGGGTCCGCAAATACGGTTTCCACGGTACCTCCTTTCTCTACGTCGCCAAACGAACCGCCGCCCTGCTGGGGAAGGACCCACACCAGCTGAACGCGATCATCTGCCATATCGGCAACGGCGCCAGCATCTGTGCAGTCAAGGATGGAGTATCGGTGGACACCTCCATGGGGCTGACTCCCCTGGAAGGACTGATCATGGGTACCAGAAGCGGTGACTTCGACCCGGCGGTGGTTTTTCACATGATGAAAAGTTCCAACCTGAGCCCCGAGGAGATAGAAACCCAGCTAAATAAAAAGAGCGGCATCCTGGGAATTACCGAGAAGTATATCGACCGACGGGATGTGGAGACGGCCGCTCAGAGCGGCGATCAGCGCTCACAGCTGGCCATCGATATGGAGGCCTACCGCTTGAAGAAGTACATCGGTGCCTACGCCGCCGCCCTTGGCAGGGTGGACGCCCTGGTTTTCACCGCCGGTGTGGGAGAAATGGCTCCTTTGATCCGAGAAAAGGTACTCGAAGGACTGGAGAACCTGGGTATAAAGATGGACCGAGAGAAAAACAAGATTTCTAAAACCAGAAACGCCGAAACCGATATCGGTGCCGCTGACTCACCGACGAAGATATTCGTCGTCCCCACCGACGAAGAGCTGGTGATGACCGAAGACACCTACGCCCTGGTGAAGGGTGAATACGACGTACACACCAACTTCACCTACAGCTTTCAGGACCCTCACTACAGCAACAAAGGTCGGGCGAAACGTCTCGAAAAGGATATCGCCAAAAAACCTGAACTCGCCGATATCGTAGCCCGGCCCGAATAGTACTATCTGATATTGAGGGTTCTCTCGCGAATCTTCTCAGCCGTCGGCCCGTCCAGCAGCCGCCGAATGATTGCCACGGCAAAAGCGGCGGCTGTACCGGGCCCTCGGCTGGTGATTACGTTCCCATCTTCCACGACCGTCTGAGTGCTGAACTCCACATCCGAAGAGAACCTTGACTCAAATCCGGGGTAACAGGTGGCCTTTCTCCCCGACAAAATTCCCAGGGGCTGGAGTACCACCGCCGGCGCCGCACAGATCGCCGCGACCAGCTCTTTTCGTTCGTAGATTGTGGAAATAAACTTCTTCGCCTCTTCCGAGCCAGCCACGTTTTCGGCTCCCGGCATCCCTCCTGGTACGATCACCGCGTCGTAGTCATCGGCCTTGAGATCCGAAATATATATGTCCGGGATGATCGAAATACCATGACCGCCGAGAACGGAGGAGCCGGTCACTCCGACGGTGGTCACTTCCAGACCCGCTCGGCGGAGAAAATCCACCGGAGTCACCGCTTCGACCTCCTCAAATCCATCGGCGAACAGAACAGCTACCTTTTTCATATCTTCCTCCTCCTACTAATATGAAAAGAGCCGTACCCGGCTGTTTTCATTGTTTCGAGTGCTGCGAAGCGGCATGAGAAACTATTACGAAAATAGCCGTACCAGGCTGTTTTCGTTGTTTCGGTTGCCGCGAAGCGGCATGCGAAAACTAATATGTAAATAGAGGATTTGCGGGTCAAATCAAGCGTAACTCTTCGCTGCATCTACCCTGCTCAGGCTGGCGTGCGCCTGGCGAATGATCTTCTCGGTCTCCTCCCAACCGATACACTCGTCGGTAATAGAGACTCCGTACTTAAGGTCCACCAGGTTTGTGGGGATACTCTGTTTTCCCGGCAGCAAGTTACTCTCCAGCATAAAACCAGAAATAGCTTTTTGCCCCCGACTGACCTGATCTATCACCGAACGCAGAACCCGCTTCTGGCGAGTCGCCTTTTTTCCCGAGTTGGAATGGCTGCAGTCCACCATCACCGAAGGTACCAGTCCGGCCTTGCGGATCATCTCTTCGGCGACTTCGATATCCTCTTCGTGGTAGTTCGGTCCGTTTTTCCCGCCCCTGAGAATGAGATGACAAACATCATTGCCGGTAGTATGGAGTACACAGGTATTGCCCGCCTGATCGATACCGATAAAACTGGCCGGGTGGACCGCCGACTCCATGGCGTTGATCGCCAATTCAAAGCTCCCTGCGGTGCTGTTCTTGAATCCCACCGGCATGGACAGACCGCTGGCCAAGTTACGATGAGTTTGGCTCTCGGTGGTCCTGGCACCGATGGCCGCCCAAGAGACAAGGTCGTCGATGTACTGCGGCACGTAGGGGTCCAGCATCTCCGAGCCAGTGGGCAGACCGATTTGGCTTATTTTGATCAAGGTATCCCGGGCCAGCTCCAGCCCGGTGGCGATTTCGTAGGAACCGTCGAGATGAGGATCGACTATCAAGCCCTTCCAGCCAATAGTGGTACGGGGTTTTTCGAAGTAGACCCGCATGACCAGAAAAATTTGGTCGCTCACCTCGTCGGCCAGAGTCTTCAACTTCCGGGCGTACTCTATGGCGATCTTCGTATCGTGAATCGAGCATGGTCCGACTATACCCAGCAAGCGGGGGTCCTGACGATTGATGATTTTCTTGATCGTCTCACGGTGTTGATACACCTGTTCGGCCAGCTCATCGGTCATCGGATACTCCCGTTTCAGCTCCTTGGGAGGAATTAGCGGCTGTATATCGCGTATGTGTAGATCATTTACCTTCCGTCTCATCTCTCGTGTCCTTTTTGCGTCTATTTCGAGTAGCTTTTTTTTCCGTCTCTTCTTGAAGTACTTCGGCCTTCGGTGCGGCGTATCTTTGGTCATCCTTCCGTTTCTGCTGCTCTTTCTCCTCTATTTTATCCTTATTGCCCAAGTGTGTGTAGAGATAGCGCTTGATTTTTTTAGTCGGCGTCTTCTCGAAGTCCTTCTCCTCCTCGACAATCACGCTGACCCGGTTAAAGACGTTCAGCCTCTTATTGACGTTCTTTTTGAGGGTATTCAAATAATCCCCCACCTGCTTGGAGAGGTCTCCGGCGGACTCCGCCAAGTCACGCACGTGTTCGGTCAACGCCTGGTAGTCCAGACGAACCCGGGCGACCAGCTTTCCTTGCTGCTCCAGTACCAGAGAATCGAGCACAAAGTCATACTCGTTGATCAAAGCCTCGATAGCTTCCGGATAGATGTTCTCGCCGCTCGGACCGAGGATCATGTTTTTCAAACGACCACGGATATAGAGATAACCGTCCTTGTCCATATACCCCAGGTCACCGGTGCGAAACCATCCGTCCTCGGTAATAACTTCCGCGGTC
>DSBN01000116.1 GCA_011046055.1 Sediminispirochaeta sp.
ATCCGCCGCCGAACAGGAATGGCATCTATCTCTTCCTGCAATTTTTTGTTTCGCCACTTGCGATTTTTTGCGAGCCGTGCTATAAAAATACAGCACGATGATTACGGGCGATTAACTCAGTGGGAGAGTGCTACCTTCACACGGTAGAAGTCACTGGTTCAAATCCAGTATCGCCCAATACTTAATTGTTTACTTACAAAGAATTAACGCCATTCCCTAAGGAAGGTATTATGGCGTTTTTTTTATTTTTGGGATATTGTACCGGATTGAACCACTGTTCTTTTTAAGACATCCTTTACAGTTGTCTAAGCACATCCTTTTCACTTTTATACCTTTTTTCTGGTCATCCTCTTTTCCTTCGTTGCAGACTCAGTTCTTGCCAAAAGGAGCGGTAAACCCAAGGGCGTACGCACAGCGGTTCAAACCAGTTTCGTAACTAAAAATGAGCACCGTCTGCTCCGGACTTGTATCCGTATACACGAGGGCGGATGCTATATGTAAGGCGTCAAGTGTTTTTACGTGCACGGGAAAAGCTCCCATAGCACGCTTCTTTACTGCGGAGGAGAGGGCGAGAAGAGAAATTCCAGATAAGATTTCATTCAATCTCGTGTTCGCCTTTACAAAGCCCTCGTCGTCAATTTCTCCGTCGATGCGATATCGATGGATTACCCGCCTCGATTCGATTTCAAGTAATTCACTCGATATTATGCGCTCGCAAGCCAAAAGGTGCTTGATAGAGGAGTCGCCGAGTAATATATGGCGAAGGAGTACCGAGGTATCCACGTAAGCTACCATCTGTCCGCCCGCTCCTCTTCCAGTTTATCCATGGGATCAACGGTGGTGAGGGGATCGAGTGCTTTGTACGAATAGGGCAGCTGCGCTTCTCGTACAAAGAGAGGTTCCTCCTCGTAGGGACTGAGTATTGCAACAGGATGTCTATGATCGAGCACGATAATACGGGAGCCCTTCCTTACCTCTTTTAGCTCCGCGCTCAAATGAGCCTTAACATAATTTACACACGTATTTTATAGCCAACCGTCAATTCGCTTTAGGACATCCATTTTCGGTGTAGGCCGCTGTTTTTTTCTGACTAATGTAATACAGTAGGTCATGAAACTACACTGAGGAGCTAAATTGTGGACGGTAGAAGCCCGGAGACGGTAGACGACATGGTCAAACTCTCTTTTTTTGCTGAGATTGGAAAATCTATCACCGCCGCCTACAGTGTGCGGGAGACCCTGGACGTGGTAATGCAGCAGATCGGCAAGATTTTCGCCCCCACCTACTGGTCTCTCCTGCTGCGCAACGGCAAGACAGGAGAGCTGAGCTTCGCCGTGGTGGTAGGCAGCGGAGTGGAGGAACTGAAGGGAAAAACCCTGCCCCGAGGCAAGGGGATCGCCGGTTGGATCGCCGAGAACGGCCAATCCCTGATCGTAGAGGATGTGCAGCGGGATAAGCGCTTCAACCCGGAGATAGACCAGCAGCTCAACTTCAGCACCAAATCTATCATCGGGGTTCCGCTGAAAAGCGGGGGTAAAGTCTTCGGAGTGATCGAGCTGATCAACAAGATCGACGGTTCTCAGTTCACCCCCTTCGAGCTCTCGCTGCTGCAAACGGTGGCCGACTACGCGGCCATCGCCATCGAAAAGGGTTACTATCTGAAGGCGCTCAAACGTATCGCTTCGGTGGACGCCCTCACCGGGCTTTACAACCGCCGCAGTTTCTACCGTTTTTTTCAAAAAGAGATATCCCGCGCCAAAAGGACCGGAGAATCTTTCTCCTTGGTTATGATCGACATAGATCGCTTCAAACAAATCAACGACACCTGGGGTCACTCGGCCGGAGACAGGGTACTTACCTCCATGGCCAAACTCCTGAACGTCACTACACGGACCAGCGATGTGGTCTGCCGGTTCGGCGGAGACGAGTTTCTGATTCTGCTGCCCAACGCCGCGAGGAAGGATGCGCAGATCTTGAAAAACAGAATCGAAAAAGGGCTTGCCGAACTCAATGCAAAGAAAAAAGGTCCGGAGATAAGTGTAAGCTTCGGCATCCACAGCTCCGCCGAGGATTCCATGGAAAAGGCTATTGAGTTCGTGGACAAGAAGATGTATCGGGACAAAACAAAAAAACAGTATCCCAACGGTCTTTTCACCGAAGAGAAGGATATTACCGATATGGTCGAACACACCGACCGCTTACTGAACGACTGAAATGTTCCGCTTTGAGACCTATCTCGGGCTGAATTGCTGATCGGTGATACAGCTCCCTTGACCTTCACGGAGAATCTATGAATAATAGCGCCAATTGGAAGGACGAGGTTTTTATGCGGTGGAACACCAAAAACATATTGTGTGTGCAACCAAGCACGAAATTGCTTCCGTGCGGGGATTTTTCCCGTACGGGAGCTTTTTTTTTATCTATTTATTTATAAGGAGTTAATCGATGGAACAAGATTTTATCGGGGTTGATCAGAGACCGGAATTGAAACGATTGCTTCCCCTGAGTTTTCAGCATGTCTTCGCCATGTTCAGCGCCACGGTATTGGTCCCGCTTTTAACCGGACTCTCCCCTTCAATGGCCCTCTTCGCCTCGGGAGTGGGAACCTTGACCTACATTCTGATCACCAAAGCTATGGTTCCGGTCTACTTGGGCTCGTCCTTCGCTTTCATCCCTCCCATTATCGCCGTCTCGGCGGCCTATGGCGTGGAGTACGCGCTGGGCGCCGGTTTCGTCACCGGTCTGTTTTACATCCTGGTGAGTCTGGTGGTGCGAAGTTTTGGTCTCACCTGGCTCGATAGGGTTCTACCGCCGGTGGTCATCGGTTCGGTAATCATGGTCATTGGATTGAAATTAGCCCCCGTGGCCATGAACATGGTGATGTACGAAGGAGCCGATCCCGGCGGAACCTACAACATCCACTATGTATTCATCGCGGCGGTCACCCTCAGCATCGCGGTGATATCTTCGATAGTGCTCAAGGGCTTTTTCAACGTGATCCCGGTCTTGGTGGGAATCATCGGTGGCTATATTTTCACCCTCATCTATCAATCTATTATCCCCTCGATAGAGCTGATCAGTTTCATCGACTTGAATCAAAGCAGATGGTTCGGACTTCCCGAGTTCACCCTGCCCAAATTCTCCATCGTCCCGATTGTCAGTTTCCTCCTGGTCTCTCTGGCAACTATCGCCGAACACATCGGCGACACCTTGGTGGTCGGAAAAGTGGTGGGCCGGGACTTCTATAAAAACCCCGGCCTCCACCGGACTCTGATGGGAGACGGCGCGGCCACCGCCCTAGCCTCGCTGTTTGGCGGGCCGCCCAACACGACCTACGGTGAGAACATCGGCGTCCTGGCCATCTCCAAGGTCTACTCGGTCTGGGTCATCGGAGGCGCGGCGGTGATCGCCCTGCTGATGTCCTTTGTCCAGAAGTTCGGAGCCTTGATCCAGACGATCCCCGCTCCGGTGATCGGCGGCATCACAATGATGCTCTTCGGTATTATCGCCAGCGCCGGGATCAGGACCGTAGTCGAAAGCGGGGTCGATTACAGCTGCAAAAGAAACCTCACCATCAGTTCGGTCATTTTGGTCATCGGTCTAGGCGGCGGCAAGATATTTTTTCCCATCAGTGAGACGCTGGTCTTTGATATCTCCGGTGTCGCTCTGGCCACCTTTGTCGGTATACTACTCAACTTGGTACTCCCGGCTTCCTTGAATCAAAATAATAGTTGAAGTACCGTCGATAATATGAGATTTTAAGAGAAAAGCTTTCGATAGTGGAGAGGATGTATGGAAAACGTGAAAATAATATTCCACGACAATATCGGTGAAAATTTTCTCCCCCCCGAATTCATACCGGAGGGAGAAGACGAGTACTATCTTCGAAACCGGCAGAACCGGCAGAGTTCAACCGCCCGGTGGCGACAGCTCAGCTCCAGGGAGATCGAAATCCTGGTCTCCGCAGGTAACAGCGCCGAAGACTGGAGCCGTGTTCTGGTAAAGGACGAGTTCGACCCCAACTTGATCAGGCACAGCAGTTTCTACGGCCTGGTTCGAATCGGTCGGTTGCGCAAGGCGGTGCTCCGGCACCACGATCTATCTCTGCCGACGGGCATCGTCGGTTCGATGATCGTCTCCAGCGATATAGGCGACGACTGCTCAATTCACAACGTCCACTACCTCTCCCACTACATCGTCGAAGAACGCTGTATCATATCCAACGTGGATGAGATGAGTACCACCAACCACGCCAAATTCGGCAACGGTATCCTGAAGGAGGGCGAACCGGAGAAGGACCGTGTTTGGCTCGACATCATGAACGAGACCGGCTCGCGGCAGGTGATGCCCTTCGACGGAATGCTCCCGGCGGACGCTTATCTGTGGGCCAAGTACCGAGACGATGAAGCGCTCCAACGAAAGCTCGGCGAGCTGACTCAGAGCCGTTTCGACCATCATCGCGGTTACTACGGCGTCATCGGCAGCCAGAGTGTAATCAAGACCTCCCGGATATTAAAGGATGTCAAAGTCGGTCCCCACTGCTACATCAAAGGGGCCAACAAGCTCAAAAACCTCACCATCAACTCCTCCCCCGGAGAGCCGAGTCAAATCGGCGAAGGGGTGGAGCTGGTCAACGGGATAATAGGCTATGGATGCCACGTGTTTTACGGCTGCAAGGCCGTCAGGTTCATTCTCGGGGACAACTCCCACCTCAAGTACGGAGCCCGTCTGATCAACTCTTTTCTGGGCGACAACTCTACGGTCTCCTGCTGCGAAGTACTGAACAACCTCATCTTTCCCGCCCACGAGCAGCACCATAACAACTCTTTCCTCATCGCCTCGGTGGTGATGGGTCAGAGCAACATGGCCGCCGGTGCAACCGTCGGGTCGAACCACAACAGTCGGGCCAACGACAACGAGGTCGTCGCCGGTCGGGGCTTTTGGCCTGGACTGGCGAGCAGCATCAAACACTCCAGCCGCTTCGCCTCCTACACCCTGCTGGCCAAGGGAGCCTACCCGGCGGAGCTCAACATTCCCCTGCCCTTTTCCCTGTTGAACAACAACGAGAGCGCTGGATCTCTGGAGGTGATGCCCGCGTTCTGGTGGATGCACAATATGTACGCCCTGGTCCGCAACTCCTGGAAGTTCAAGAAAAGGGACATCCGCGATAGAAAACTACAGCACATCGAGTTCGACTACCTGGCTCCGGACACGGTCGAAGAGATCGTTCAGGCTCGCTCACTTCTAGCCCTGTGGACGGGCAAAGCCGCCCTCCAAGGGGAAGCTTCGATGGAGAAAAAAGAAGAGGCGGAGATACTGGAAAAAGGCCTGCAGCTCCTGGAGGGAGAGGCTCCCCTGCCGCAAGAAATGGTGATCTTGGGAGAAAACATGGAAAAATCCCGTCGTCCGGTTCTACTTCTCAAAGTAAAAGAAGCCTACAGCTCCTATGGGCAAATGTTGCGCTATTACGCCGGTAAGAACCTCAGCCGCTACTTGAACGAAAATCCCGATACCCCTCTGAATCAAGTCAACCGTGAACTGGGAGGACAACGCGCGACGGCTTGGGCGAACCTGGGCGGGCAGTTGATGAAGGAGGAGGACCTGGCGATCCTGAGAGAAGAGATCGGCTCAGGGGCCCTGACGAGCTGGACGGAGATCCACCGGCGATACGATGAGCTGTGGGAGAAATACAGTCGCGACAAACTGCAGCACGCCTATTCGATTTTTCAGCTCATCTACAAGCAGCAGGAGCTGGATCTAAGCAGTCTGATCCGCCTTCTGAAAGACGCCTCAGAGATCCAGTCGTTTATCAGCGAACAAGTGTATCGGAGCCGTAAAAAGGACCACGACAACCCCTTCCGCCGTGCCACCTACCGTTCCGATGCGGAGATGCAGGCGGCCATCGGAACGGTGGAGGACAACAGCTTCGTGCACCTGGTCCGGGAAGAGACCGAGCAATTTCAGAAAACGCTTTCTAAGCTTATCGATACCTACGGGGGCTCTATACGATAAGCTCATCCAAGCGCAGCTTGGGAACGTGGTGCACTTCATCGCTATCGCGGTAGTAGTCCAGCTTGTCTCCAAAAGCAGCCTCTTCGAGCTGCACGCGCTCCGCCGGTACACCCAGGGCGACGACGAAGAGTATCTCGTAACGTTCGGGAATGTTTAGATTTTTTCGCAGCTTATCCTTATCAACGGAGGCGATGATGCAGCCTCCGTAGCCCATATCGGAAGCCCCGAGCAGTATGCTCTGCATAGCGATACCCGCGTCGGTAAGGCTGGCCAGGTCTTTGGTTTGAGTGTCCTTCAGTATGACAATGTAGGCCGCCGGACGCTCGCCTTCCTCCGGCCTTTCCCAGTCCGGAAGCGCGGCAGCCCACTTAAGGGTGCTGAATGTGGCAGCCAGTTCGTCGCTCTGGTGAACCAGACGGTATCGTAAGGGCTGGGCATTGCCGCCGCTGGCGCAGCGCCGGGCGTATTCGATCAACTGGAGCAGTTTCTCTTCTGATAGACTCCGCTGCTGGTCGAATTTTCGGTAGGTTCGGTTTTTCTCCAAAAGTTTCAAAAAATCCATATTTCCCCCTTTACGTAATTGAACTAGATGCTAAAACTTAATTAGTGGTACAAAGCTTGGACATTTGAAGCAAAACGGCCTCTTTGCTGCTGTTATAAAGAGAGAGCAAAGCAAAAAGGAGGCAAAACGATGCTTACTCCCCCATTCTGTCCCAACGATC
>DSBN01000355.1 GCA_011046055.1 Sediminispirochaeta sp.
GAGTATCGACGATTATCTCTTGCCCGCCAGGAGTCACTCTTCCGATAACTGGGATTTCCTTGACCTTTTGAACAAATACCTTGACAATTTGGAGAGAAAGGAAGCGGAAAAATGAGCGACCATTTCAAGTACTACCCCACCGTGGTGATTCCTTTCAACCCTCAGTGCGATTCCGACCTGTGTCAGGACACATGCGTATACCTGCGTCCGGAGACAAACGGAGTGGAGGTGGAGAGTGCGATGATGCGTACCATACAGAGCTCGCCGGTCTACCGAGACAATGTGCAATTGGTCTACTTGGCAAACCTGCCCGGGGAGTTTATCGGACGGCGGAGGATCATCGAGCACCACTACCATTTGAAGCTGATGTTCGCCAAACGGGGCAAGCGCCTCTTTACCGATTACATGAAACGGGAGTTCTCCCGCTACTTTGGAACACCCTTCGAATCGGCCCGCATATACGGTTCCTTTGAGGCGATGAAACGCCTCGGTTACAGCCGGGAGGATCTGTTTCACATGTGGGTGCCGGCAAAGGAGATACTGCATCTAAACGGTCAGACTATCAAGCGGGTAGACGATATTTTCATTGTAAATTACGATATTCCGGCTATCCTGTTGAAAGACCGCAGCAACACCGATGTGGCGGTGATGATTCTGCGGACACGCCTCGGACCGGAGAGTATTCACTCGCTGATGATGGAGACGGTGGATACGCTGCGGCAAAGAGGGATGCTGAGAAAGTCGCAGACCTTTACCCGGATATTTCATTTCTCCAGGAGTCCCTTCGAACAGATCCTGGACGGGGTGGGCTTTCTCTACAGTGAGAACGGCAGTCACATTCCTCTACGCAAGATACATTTTTTCCGCTACCTGCTCGAGCGGGGAATCGACGCCAAGACTATTCGCAAAATCCTGGTCTACCCGATTTTCGGCTTTGAAGATGAGAAGAGCGGATACTACGAGCAGACGATTTATGCCGCTTCCTACGGGATGGGGTATGAGGAGGCCTATCAGAAGCTTCTGTCGGCAAAAGCGCAGGTTCTGTTAGAATAACAATACAAAAAAAGCCCTATGCCGTGATCCGGGCCTTGAGGAGTAATTCCGTGAACCAAAGAGTACACGTTATACTGAATCCCGCAGCTGATCATGGCCAAGCTCTCAAGCACGCCTCGCAGATCGAAGCCGTGTTGGACCGGGAGGGGATTCGCTACGAGATGGTCCTGACCCAGGGTTCGGGACACGCCCTGGAGCTGGCCCGACAAGCTGTCGGTCATTCGCTGATTGTCGCCGCTGGCGGCGACGGTACCGTCAATGAGGTGGTCAACGGGCTGATGCGCCGCAGTGGAGAGGACGAGAGACCGGAGCTGGGAGTGATCCCCATTGGCCGGGGAAACGATTTCGCCTATTCCTTGGGAGTGCCCCACGACGTGGGGAGCGCCTGCGATGTGCTGCTCAAAGGCGGCTCTCACTCCCTGGATGTGGGCCTGGTGATCGGGGGGTATTATCCCGATGGACGTTACTTCGCCAACGGAATAGGAATAGGTTTCGATACCCTGGTGGGGCTCGAAGCGGCCAAGGCTACCTGGATACCGGGGTTTTTGGGCTACCTCTACGGTGCTTTGAAGATGCTCTTCGTTTACCCCCGGGCTCCGCTGGTGAGAATCGAGTTCCCCCGGGGCGAACACGACGAACTGCTCACCCGAAGCCACCAAATATCGGTGATGAACGGCCGGAGGATGGGTGGAGCCTTCTACATGGCCCCGGCAGGACGGAACAACGACGGACTTCTGGACCTCTGCATGACCAACCGGGAGCTTTCGAGGGGCAAACTGCTCGCAGCGATGATGCAGTACTTGAAGGGCAGTCAAGGGAGGAACCCGGCGATTTTCGGTAGCCGTGCCGAAGAGATCCATATCCGGGCCGAAGAGGGGGGCTTGGCCTGCCACGCCGATGGGGAGACGGTCTGTATCGAGGGTCGGGAGCTGCATATTCGATGTCTCCCCGGGGCTCTGCGGGTACGCCGAGACGGAGGAAAAGACGAGCAGGTGAAAGACCACGAAGACAACGAGGGGCGGTAGGGATGGGACGGGCGAAGATGAGCCTGCTGGGACACGGAGTGACCTTAACAATCAAGGGGCTTTTGGGTCTGCTGTGCCGTGTGCGGCGGGAGGGATTCGAGCGGCTGCCCTTGGACGGTCCTTATATTGTGGTGGTCAACCATATCAATTTTTTGGAAGTCCCCCTGCTGTACACCTCCCTCTACCCACGGCGCAGCAGTTCGCTGGTGAAGGCCGAGACCTGGAACAATAGATTCCTCGCCGTCTTGGCCAAGTTTTGGTCGGCCATACCGGTAGAGCGCTCGCGGATGGATTTTATAGCCCTTCGACGGGCTGAGGAGAGCCTGGAGCGGGGCGAACTACTTCTACTTGCGCCGGAGGGAACTCGTAGCTATGATGGACGTATGGGTCCGGCCAAAGCCGGGGTCGCCCTGCTTGGATTGAAGACCGGAGTCCCTATTGTCCCGATTGTGCACTACGGTGGAGAGAAGTTTTGGCAACAGATCAAGCGTCTCCGCCGTACCCGGGTCCATATGAAGGTGGGGAAGGCCTTTGTGCTTCGAGTACCCGGTGAGATTCCATCCCACCGGGTCAACCGCCGGCAGCGGGAGGAGATGAGCCGGGAGGTGATGGAATACATGGCTTCCCTGCTCCCCGAGGGCTATCGAGGGATTTACTCGGGAGGGAAAGATTTTTCTTATTTGAGGTTTGTGGATTTTGAATGATGCCGAAGTCAGTTTCGCCTTTTTCGACGTTGATCATACCCTGTTGGAAGGTTCTACGGGAAAGTACCTGGCTGATGTGGTGCGAAAACGGGGTTTGCTCCCCTTCTCGCTCCTGTTGAAGCTGGGGATTTTCTATTTCCAGTATCGAACCGGTTGGTTTCATCCCCATCATCTATGGCCACTGCTCCAGAAGCTGAAGGGGGTGGACATTAAAGAGGTGCAGGAGCTCGCCGAAGAGGTTTTTTTGAACAAAGTAAAACCCAATTTGTACCAGGAGGCGGTGGAGCTGATCGTCAAAGAGCGCGAGGCCGGCCGTTGTGTGATCCTGGCCACATCGGCTCCCAGGACCTTGGTCCTCCCCTTGGCGGCGTATTTGGAAATAGATCATGTGATCTCGACCCAAATGGAGGTCCGTGAAGGCCGGATCACCGGAGCTTTTGAGGATAGTCCCGCCTTCGGGGCCGAAAAGCACCGCAAAGTTGCGGACTTTGTGGCCGAACACGGGGGCAGCCTATCCCGCTGCTCCTTCTACTCCGACAGCTACTACGATCTTCCACTGCTCGAAGAGGTTCAAGAAGCGGTGGCGGTGAATCCGGACCGTAGATTGCGTAAGGAGGCACGGAGGCGGGGTTGGAAGGTCCTTCGATTCGAGCGAAAGCTGGGCCAACGGGAAGTTGAAGTAGGAGGAGGGGGGTGTGGAAAGGTATCTCCTCGCTCTTGACGTGGGGGGCAGTCTCACCCGAGCCCTTCTGCTGAATAGCAGGGGCGAGGTGCTGAGAAGGAGCAGCCAGCATACCAAAACTCTCTCTTCCGACGACGGAGCGGTGGAACACTCCCCTGAGGAGATTTTTCAGGCGGCCAAGAGGGTGCTGTGGACCTTGATCTCCGAGGCTGCGCTGCAGCAGGGGCAGATAGCGGCGCTGGGGATCAGCGTACAACGGGCCACCTTCTGCCTCTGGGAGAGGCGGACCGGCAGGCCCCGGATCAACTTCATCAGCTGGGCCGATGTCAGAGCCTCCGACCAGGCCGACCGGATGAACCGCAACTTCTTCTGGCGGATCGTACGTCTCGGGGCGGGTATCGCCGGCAGGGTGACCGGCAGTACCTTTATGGTGGCGGCTTCGCAGTTGAGGTTCGTCACCGATCACATTCTCCCGCGACTACTGTGGGTCTTCGACCGGGAACCCGGTCTTCGACGTGAAGCAGAAAAGGGAGAGATACTCTTTGGGACACTGGACACCTACCTGCTGTACCGTCTCAGCGGGGGCGGGATCCACGCCACCGACGCCTCCAACGCCGCGGCCACCAGTCTCTACAACCCCTTCGATCTGAAGTGGAACGGCCTGTTTCGCCGACTATTTCGCATCCCCGCGGCGATGCTTCCGGAAGTACGGAACACCGTGGACGATTTTGGTCGGACGGATCCCGAGGTGTTGGACTCTTTCTCTATCCCCATCACGGCGGTGGTGGGCGATCAGATGTCGGCTCTGTTCGGACACTGCTGCTTCAAACCCGGGGAGGTGAAGATCAGCCAGGGAAGCGGTTCTTTTGTGGACGTGAACGTCGGATCGAAGGGCAAGGGGTCTCGGAGGGGGCTTTTTCCCTTGATTGCCTGGCAGCTGGAGGGATGCCCCACCTATATGCTGGAGGGATCGGTGGCCACCGCTGGCAAGCTTATCGATTGGTTGGGACGGGGATTGGGCTTGTCGGACACGCCGAGGGTGCTCAACGAGTTCGCCGCCAAGACCGAAGACACCAACGGTGTAATCTTTGTTCCCACCCCGGCGGGGGTGAGATTTCCCTACTTCAACCCCCGGGCGAAGGGGACAATTTTCGGTCTCAGCCTCACTACCCATCGCAGCCACGTCGCCCGGGCGGTGCTCGAGGGTATCGCCCACCGAATCGTGGACATCCTGGAGGGTATAAAAAAAGATACCGGTCAGGAGATAATCCGGGTGAAGGTCGACGGCGGGGTGAGCCAGTCGGATATTCTGCTCCAGATCCTGGCGGATTTGTCGGGACTGGAGGTCGAACGGGCACCGGAAGTAGACATGACCGCGGTAGGGGCGGCCTATCTAGCCGGCTTGGGTGCGGGGGTGTGGAACGGCTTGGACGAGCTGCGCGCCTTGGCCAAGGATTACCGCAGCTTTCATCCGCGGATCGGCGAGGAGGAGAGGCGGCGGCGGCAAAAACGTTGGCACAAGGCCATTCGAACGGTGGTCAAGATGTACACGGAGTGAGAGCTCGGAATGGAGGGGCTCTGAGTCGAGCTCGGGGCGGCAAGGGGTGTGCCCCGATGCGAGTGGTTCGGTTTTTTCTCTGGAATTGTTTTTTTCTTCCTAAACAGTTATGATTAAAATATCTACGTACCTCCGACGTAGCAGTGAAATGATGTGAAAAAGGAGTTTGAGGAGTGGTTCGTACGGTCTTATACGCGGTCTATTTTGGGCTGGTGATACTACTGTCCCAATTTTTGGTACTTCTACCCTACTATATTCTCCGTCTATTCGGCTTGAAGAAGATTGCCAAGACTTTTATCAAGTGGGGGGCTATCGCTACGGCCAGGCTGGTAATCATGGGGATCGGCGCGAAGGTGCGGGTCCACGGGCTCGAGAATCTGCCCATGGATCGCCAGCGCATATGTCTTGTCTCCAACCACCAGGGGATTTTCGATGTTCCTTTGATTATAGGCTATCTACCCCTACAGATTGCCTTCATCGCCAAGGTGGAGTTGAAGAAGGTACCCCTGTTGAACTGGTGGCTTTTTGCCATTGGGGCAATTCTGTTGGACCGGAAAAGTCGACGTTCGGCCATCGAAGCGATCAGGGCGGGTGTGGAGCGGATCAAGGCGGGGCAGGTACTGGCGATCTTTCCCGAGGGAACTCGAAGCCGCTCCAATAGAATCGGAAGTTTCAAGCCCGGCAGTCTGAAGTTGGCCTACCGTTCCGGTTCGGTGATCGTGCCGGTGACGATCAAGAACTGTTACCGACTCTTGGAGGAGAAGGGCCGAATCCAGCCGGGACCGGTGGACCTCTACGTGCACGAAGCGGTGGATACAGCGGGGCTCGATGAAGAGGGCCAGAAGGGCTTGGCGGAGCAGCTGAAGACTACCATCGCGGGACCTCTGATGGATGAATCATGACGGGAATTCGAGGCGGAGCCCGAAAAAGCAGACATCGTATTTACCAGAAGTTCTTGGAAGAGCAGCAGGAACGTCTATCGCGGAATTTCCCTCGACTGCTGCAGCTTTGGTTCGCTCTGTGGTTCGCCGCCCTTTTTATAGAGATCTACCGTCCCGGCCGTCGGTACGGTTTTTTCACCTTGGCGCTGCTCCTCTTGCTGCTGCTCGCTGTTTTTCTGGTCAGAAAAGCGGCTCCTCATTTTTTTTACAAAAATAAAAGTCGACTGCACGGACTCATTGTTTTTGTGCTCTCTCTGCACGCGGCGACGTCGACCGCCGGACTGCTTTGGCAGGGGGGTGGATCGCAGCTCTGGTATATCGTGCTCGTGACTTTCTACAGCGTAGTGATGTTCTTCTCGTTCGTCTTTGCTTTTTCACTGCGAAACCTGCTGCCACTGCTGATGGGAGTACCGCTGATGGGGGTGATGGGGTCGATCTGGTTTGGACCAGATTTTGGTGGAATAAAGATGATCCCCCTCTGTCTGAGTTTTTTAATTATTACCTTTGTTATGCTCAGCGTCAGTTCACGGATCGCCGACAGGATTTACTTTCGGGAGTTCTGGATCAGGGTCATCGCCGAACGAAGGGGAGAGAAGTTGCGCGAAGAGCTGCAGCGTGCGGAGATGCTCAACGCCGAGCTCCAGCGGACGCGGGAGAGATTGGAGAGGGAGATCGGGGAGCGGGAAGAGACGGCCAGGATGCTGGAACAGTTTGCCGCCTTCGA